>CAZGVQ010000562.1:0-2706 GCA_964529355.1 uncultured Acidimicrobiales bacterium | reverse complement strand
TTTCAAGGGTTCGTTCTCGCCCGTGAGTTCTTCACCACCGATGAATTGCTCGCCTTCACCCGGACACTCGCGGCAATGATGTCCAACCTCGCTGATGCGAGCGTCTCGCTGTTTCGCATCGACGTGGCTTCGGAGATGGACCAGCGAGGTGCAACCGAGGTCGACTTCGCCCGAAAGAACCACGAAGCCTCCGTGGTGCTCGAGCAGCTGTTCGTACCCATGCAGGCCATGTTTCGTCGGCAGCTACTCAAGGCCATCAGCCGAGCCGATGAGGCTCGCATCACCGACCACACCGGACTCTCGAACCTCAACATGGCGGTTGGATTCGTCGACATCGTTGGCTTTACCGCCCGCACCGAGAATATGCCCGCCGGGGAACTCGACCAGTTCATTCGAGCCTTCGAACAGCAGGCGTTTCAGGTCGTTGAAGCCTTGGGCGGCCGGGTGGTGAAACTCATCGGAGACGAGGTGATGTTCATCGACGCCGACCCCACCAATGCGGTTCGTATCGCGGCGGCGCTGATCGAGGCGTTCGACGACCTCGGCGCGCTGCCCCGAGCCGGGGTGGCCTTTGGCGAACTGATTTCTCGGGGTGGCGACTACTACGGCCGGGTGGTGAACCTGGCGTCGCGACTTGCCGGGCAGGCAGACGCAGGACAGATCGTGACCGATGACGCCAGTGCAGCAGCGATGACCAACGTTGAACAGACAACACTCGGACCGGTGAGCCTCAAGGGATTCAGCGCCGAGGTCGACCTGGTTGCGATCAGCAGTAGGCGTTCCGACGAAGACAGCGGGTGACCTCGTTGACCAGCCGGTCCTGGTTCCACCCGTTCCAGAAATCGCCGTGCGCCGTGAGCACCGACCCCGAAGCCAGCCGCACCTCAGAACCAGGCGGGATGGGCGGGTAGGACACCGAGAACTCAAGGGCGGGCATCACCACGGGGTGCGAGTCGGGGCACCCGTCGCCGTCGGAGCGGGCGACGTGGCTGTTGTCGATCGATCGGATGTCGGCACCGTTCCAGCAATCGGGAAACACCAGGCGCATCCGGATACTCGAACCCAGCGGACACTCGCCGGGTTCGGCGGTGATGTTGGGGCTGTTCCCGCACGACCAGCCGACGCCCCGAGGGTCCTGGGCTTCGGTGGCAAACTGATCGCCCGAGACCATCATGAGTCCGGGCGGGAAGGCCTCGACGTCGGCAAGCGACACACCGTCGGCCACCCGGTAGTAGGCCAAGGAGCCGAGCGGCTCGATGGGGCTGCCATCGATAAACATCGCCGGCGTCCAGTACGACGCTTTGTCCTGGTCGATCGCGCAGGTGGTATCGGTGGTCAGCAGATCCTCGTAGTCGGTGTTTGCATCGACATCGACGTTGCCGAAGAAGTCATGCAGGTGCGACACGCCAGGGACGCCGGGCGAAACAATGGGGTCATCCTGCAGGGAATGCGAGTAACCACACAGCGTCTGGAAGCTCGCCTGGTACGGGCCCTGACTGGGAAGGTCCGCCAGTTCCTGTTGCTCAAGGTCGATCGGCGTGCCGAGCGGATTACCAGCGGTGGCACCGGTGTCCGCAGAGCCGTCGGACGTCGCAGCGGTTTCGCCGCCGACCGAACCGCATGCGCTCAACAACACCATGCCCGCCAGGAGCACGGCGACGATCGAGCGGACGCGCACGGGCGACGCCAGAGCGAACAATTCGCGAAGGTGCATCCTTCTATTCTGGGGCGTCGGGCACCGTTATTGACGTCGTGTCGGGAAATTCTGGCATGCGAGCCGGCACCGGTTCGGCGGTCTCGGCGTCGGGCATGTTCGGCTGCGGGCCCGGGTCGGGAAGCTCGACGATCTCGTAATCGACCGATGGCGGACGCTCTTCCTCGATGATCTGGAGGAAGATCACAAACGCCTCGCCGCCGAGGCTTTGCAGCTCGCCTTCGCATGGCGCCAGGCTCTCAAGCTCGTCGGGGAGCGTGGTTTCAACGTCGTTGTCGCAGAACCGGTTTCCGTGCTCGGCCTGCTGCACCACCACGATGTCGGCGGTGCGGGAATCGGTGACCACGTTCTCGCGGACCACGTTGGTCTGAGCTTCCCAGAACAAGGTGCCCGGCAACTCAGCGGCATCCTCGGGCAGTGCCGGAATCGCGTTCTCGAGACAGTCGGTATCGAACTCTTCGGGCACCCCGTTGATCGGGTTGTCTTCGGGGTTCGGAGCCACTGCGATACCGGCGATGTCGTGATCCCATACCCGGTTGCGCTCGACCAGGTTGTCGATGCCGCCGATGAGCGCGATGCCGTTGCCCTGCGCCAGCAGCGCTGCGTCAATAGCCGGGGTATTGGGATTACTGTTGGAGTACACCAGGTTGCCAATGATCGTGGTTTCGCGCTCGGGGGCGCATCCCTCGAAGCTGCCCGAGTTGGGCACGATGCCGGCCCGGTTGTTTCGCCACGTCGAGTTGACGATGTACAGATCGCCACCCGAGTTGGTTCCCGAGTAGCCGAGCCCGTTGAACTCGCTGATCACATCGGTGATCACGGCATTGCAGGGGAAGCACTGACCGATGTAGAAGCCAGCGTCGGGACTCCCCGACGCATAGGCATGCTCGATGAGACCATCGCGTGCACCGAAGGCATAGAGCCCATAGTCGCCGTTGCGGATGGCGGTGAGGTACGAACCGCGGTAGCCGGTGATATCCGACGTCCAGAAG
>CAZGVQ010000561.1:0-2713 GCA_964529355.1 uncultured Acidimicrobiales bacterium | reverse complement strand
GCTTATCGATGTGTATGTCGAAGAGCAGTTCGCGTTCATCGCGATGCGACTTCTCGACGGGGAGACCTCGGACTCAATCTCGCCGATCGAACTGACCTATGCAGGCACCGAGCCGATGATTCCACTTCGCCTCACCGCGGTTGCAGCACTCCCGAACATGCCCATCTTCACCTGGTTCTTCGCAGACGATCAGGTGGTGCCGGACAGCTTCGCCCATATGGAAATCGAGACTGCCGAGATCACCTTCGACTCCTCTGGCGGAAACGACTACACCCGCCTCGTGCAGCTACGTGCTGACGAGCTCGATGGACAGGCGTTCGTGACCGAATACGCTCAGCCGAGCGATCCGGCCCGGTTCGACCACCCCTACCTCGTCAACAATGCTGAGTCCTCTGCCTACCTGACCCGGCTCACGACGTACATTTCACCCGACGAGATGACGCTCGATCCCACATTTACCGTGAGCTCGGACCGAAGCGACGTGAGCCGCATTCGCGATGCATCGGATATGACCGGCCTCTATGACTGCGAGCGCCGGGCGGCGCTGGAAACCGGATCGGATGTGGACGCTATCGATCCGACGGACGGAACCGACTCGGTTGAGGTGGCGCCAGCTGAAATCGTGGACAGCTCGGGTTCTGGAACCGACTGGACCCTGCCCATCCTGGCCCTTGGCGCAGTCGCCCTCTTCGGAGCATTCGCCTACCAGGTCGGAGCGCGCAGCCGAAGCTGACGCAACCACCGCGGTTTACCGAAGGGTGACTTTGGGGAGCAGCGCTCGAACCGACCGTTCGTCGAGCGCTCCCTGCCACACACCGGCGCAGTAGGAGGCGTCGTCGAAGAAGCGGGCCGCAGTCCAGCGGCCGAGATCGAGGTCCGGGCTATCGGTGAACCATTCCTCGGCTGCTGGTATGACGATCGCCGCCACCATCGCTCGACGGAAACGCCGCGAGAACACCGAACCCACAACCGATGCGGGGAGCCAGGTTCTCGTGAGTGCTGCGGCCAACCATTTGCCGCTCTGACGGTGAGCACGAAGTGTCAGATGTCGAGCCTCACCGAAAGGATCATCGACGTGGTTGCGGAGCTTGGTTCGAAGGTCCACGGCGCGCTTTGCCCCGAGAACGCCAGCGACGGCCGCACCCTTCTTTCCGCCCAGAGCAACCAATACCCACGTTCCAAGAAGTGGCGCGCTCAATCGCACCGGGGCCACGGCACCAGGGTGCCGGTGCTCGAGCGCCGCCGCTGCGCTGCCATAGGCCGCCCGCTGATCAGCGAAGGTCTGCCAGGTCGAGCGGTTTCGGTGTTCGACTCGAGCCGATGGTTCGTAGCGAACCCGGTGGCCATTTGCGTCGAGCCGCCACAGCAGGTCGACGTCTTCGCCATAGCGGAGCGATTCGTCGAAACCGTCGACGGCTTCGAGTGCCGAACGCCGAACCAACAACGCAGCGGCCGGGGCGTAGGAGACCCGCATCCCCGGGGCGACGCGACCGGGGCGGTGGCCCATATCGAGCGCCGAGCGCACGCGCTCGTATCGGCTGAGCACCGATGCCGGCTTGGTAGAGCCGCTGTGGCGCAGGCGCTGTGGATTGGGCGCGCTTACGCGGGGCGCGACCGCTCCCACGGATTCGTCGTCAAAGTGGCCCAGTAAGGGTCGGAGCCAATTGGCGCCCACCACATCGGCGTCGAGAAAGGCGATGAGCGGAGTGTTGGCCAGCTGCCAGCCGAGGTTTCGAGCCGCAGCTGGCCCCCGGTTCTGTTGCAGACGCTGAAGCTGAGCGGTGTCGTACTGGCCGACGACTTCGGCGATGCGCACTGCTTCGCTCGGCGCCGAGCCGTCATCGACCACCACCACGGCAATGTCGGGATAGCTCTCAAAGAGCGCATCGAGGGCATGGCGCAAGCCGTCGACGTCCTCGTGGACCGGGATAACCACGGTAACTTCGCCCAGGGCGGGCCACCGAGGCAATGGTGCCGGATGCGCGAGACCACCCTCGACCAACTGAGCCACCAGTTTTCGATTGGCCCCAGAGGCGGGCAGTAACTCTCCGGCTACCAAGAGGTCGATCAGATCGCTCCCGGCGCCCGAGACACGCAACAGCCGAAATGGCGAACCGCCCAGAAGTGTCCGGCCCTGACCGGTGCGCCGCACATCGGAGTCGAGGTCGAAACGGCCAAGGAACAGTTGGATCTCGTCTCCAAGCTCGGCCAGAGGTGCTGGCTCGTGTTCGGAGCGCGTGGCATCGTCAAGAGAAGAGTCGTGAGAGTGGCGGACAGTCATGACAGCTCAAACTCTAGCCGCCGTGTTGGATCTTGCCGGGGAGCATGTGCGCACTAGCGTGGCGGGCTGACGGCCGGGAGCAGGTTTCCATGAACGACAGCCAACCAATTCTGATCGACAAGCCTCGACCTCACACCACGGTCATCACGCTCAACAAGCCCGAGCGAATGAACTCGATGGCCTTTGATCTGATGGTTCCTCTGCACGAAGCCTTCGAGGAAGTCAGCATCGACAACGACACCCACTGCGTGATCCTCACCGGAGAGGGCCGCGGGTTCTGTTCGGGTGCCGATACGGCCAACCACGGCGGACCACCACCAAACATCGACGGTATGAGCCTCACCCGCATCGCGACGCGGGCCATGACGGTTCTGGCCGAGTTGGTGCCGGCGATGCAACGGATGCCCCAACCGGTGATCTGTGCCATCAACG
>CAZGVQ010000560.1:0-2727 GCA_964529355.1 uncultured Acidimicrobiales bacterium | reverse complement strand
GCTTGCACCGCAGCGACCAAAGAAATAACGAGCGCAGCGACGAGAGCGACCAGAGTTAGAGCGCTTCTCGGGTGTAGCGGACTACTGCTTCGATTTCTTCAGCGGTGAGTATTGAGGAGAACGATGGCATGTTGCCCTTGCCGTCTCTGACGATTGGGATTTGATCCTCGACGCTGTCGTACGCCTCGAGCACTCGCCCTTCGTTGAGTCGCGGCCCGGTGCCGCCGCCGCCATCGGGACCATGGCAGGTTGCGCATCGGGCCAGCCAGACCTCGCGCCCCTGGACCAGGGAAGCACCGGCGCCTTCGGGAAGTTCGGGAGCCTGCGCGCACGACGCGGCCCCAAGGGTCAGCGCCACGAAAACCAACACTGGACGAAGCCGTCGGCGGAGTGTGGATCCTGCATGGGGGTCGGTCAGGTTGCTCACTGGATCCGAGGTTCACACCTGTGGCTCCGCTATGCACAACCGAGCGGGGGGCACCTACCCTTGAGGTTGTGGGATTCGATCCGAGACGGCCCCAAAAACGCCGGCCAACCGACTTTTTGTTCGTCGGTGCGGCCACCATCGTGTTTCTCGCTCTCATCATCTGGATGTTCTTCGGATGATCGACCCAGAAAGCCTCGGCGAAGTCGAGACCCGGTTTATTCAGCCGTATCAGGCCAACAAGACGTACCTGTGTCCCGGTTGTAACCGCGATATTCCACCAGGAATGGGCCATATGGTGGCGGTTCCCGTCGATGCTCCTGATCTTCGCCGGCACTGGCATCGGGGCTGCTGGAACAACCGCAAGAACCGCCGCACGAAGTAGCCGGCAACTGCGCCGAACTTCAGTGCTCAGCTGAGCGAAAAGAAATTTCTGCTGATCAGTGTAAGAATCGCGCTCGGCCGGCAATACATGCGGTGACTGGGGGAATTGATGGGCCAGGCGACCGTCGAATTCGATGCTCTTTATCAGCACTACCGAACGCACGTTGAGTCCTTTGTTCGGCGGCGGATTGACGGGCCGTCGGTTGAAGACGTCGTATCCGACGTTTTCGCCGCGGCCTGGCGCCGACGCGAGGATCTCCCTTCGAACGCTCTGCCCTGGCTCTACGCGACCGCCCGCAACTGCATCGGAACCCGCTACCGAAGCCAGGAGCGGTGGCAGATGCTCGCCACCAAGCTGTCGCAGGTCCCTGCTGAGCGGTATGGCCGGGACCCCGCCGACATCCTGACCGAGCGGCAGCGGGTGACGGCCGCTCTCGAATCGCTGGGCGAGGAAGACCGCGAGCTGGTACTTCTCACCGCGTGGGAAGGCATGACCGTTTCCGAAGTCGGAGAAGCGCTCGGTATCTCAACGGGCAATACCTCGGTCCGGCTCCACCGAGCCCGCAAGAAACTCCGGACCACGCTCACCGAACCCAACGAACTTTCTCGAACCGATGCTCCCTCCCCAGGGGAAGAGTCGGCCACAACGAAGGAACACGACAATGGATGATGAACTCGACCTTTTGTCTTCGCTCAATCCGGTGCCGGACGTCTCCGGGAACCCCGGTCCGGTGCCCGGCGATGCAATCGCCGCGGAGTCTGACCGACCGGCGAACTCGGCATACGACCACGCAATCGAGCTGGCATCTGTCGAAGCAGAAGCGCCGGCCCGCCGCCGGCTCTCGGTGCTTGCTCTCGCAGCGGTTGTCATTGCGCTGCTCGGCGTGGGCGCCGTGGCTGTTCTGAGCGCCGACGACGAAGCCGATCGCCAGGAGTTGTCGCTCGAAGAAGACGACGAGGAGCCAGAGGAAGAGGCCGAGGAATCCGACGATGATGACGTGGACATCTCGCGTCCACCGGCTGCCGCCGCAGTTGCCGCGACTCCTACCGATGGGCAGGACTCCCTTCGTCACCCACTGCTTACCGAGCCTCGCGAGGGCCTCACCGACGGTCAGCGGGTAAGCGTTTCGGGGGCCGAGTTTCCGCCGAACGAACAAGTCGGTGTGGTGCAGTGTGTCTTCACCGGCGAAAACGGATCGGTCGATGACTGCGATATCGGCCAGGTCGAACTGGTACTCGTGTCGCCCGACGGCACCTTCGAGGCCGAGTTCAGCGTCCGCCGCAACTTCCCCACCACCGATGGCGCGGTCGATTGCGCAAGTCCTCCGGAGGACCAGGTCTGCATGATTGCCGCTGGTGCGCTGTCGAACTACGACGAGTCGGGCGTGGCCAGCATCTTCTTCGCCTCAGACGGCGAGGCCGCCGAAGCCCCGGTGCTTCAGGTCGACGAAACCGAGGGACTCGTCCACGACCAGCCGCTCGTGGTCACCGGCTCAGGCTTTGGCCCCGGCGAGGAAGTCAACCTCCACCAGTGCTCGATCGGTGGATTCAGTGGTATCCAACAGTGCTCGGCTGGCAACGTCGGCTACCTGGCCGTTGCCGACAATGACGGCAACATCGCCGTGACGGTACCCGCCCAGCGATCCGTGGTTCGCCACGACGGCATCACCGACTGCGCTACCGATGAGTTCGGCTGCTTTTTGATCTCTCAAAGGGTGCCGGCGCCCAACATCACCCGGCTCTCTTTTGATCCCGACGGGCCTCCCGGCCCGCAGCCACAGATGACCATCGAGCCGGCGGTCGACCTGGTCGAAGGACAGGTCGTGCAGGTCACCGTGTCCGAGCTGCCCTTCGACGGCCCCGCCGACATCAACCAGTGCGTAGCGGTCGACCTCGTAACCCGGTGCAATCCGGCAAGC
>CAZGVQ010000559.1:0-2751 GCA_964529355.1 uncultured Acidimicrobiales bacterium | reverse complement strand
CGATAAATGTGGGTTGAGAGCCGATCCACTGCACGTTGTAGCTCGAGCCATCTTTGGTGATGATGCCGTCGTTCAGTCCCGAGCGGACCAGGTCGAGGTGTAGCAGCGCGGCGTCCTGGAGCATCGAGAACGTCCACTCGTAGGGGTAGGACACGTAGGGAACCCGGTCGTGCTTCAGCACCTGTGCAGCGTCAGGAATGCCAGGAGGCACCGGGTCGGCGACCTTGGTGCCGATGATGTGTCCATCGCGTATGGCCTGGGTGAAGAAGGGTGCTTTGGCGGTGGCGACGAAGTCACTGAGGCCGCGCTCATCGAGGGTGCGGTAGATCTCGCCGTTGGCCACGTACACCCGCGAGGTTGGGTCGCGGAACGACCCGGAGTCGGGTTGCGCCGGTTCGGCCGGAGAGCCCAACGCTATGAGTCGGCGGCGTCTTCGAGAAGAGTGGCGAGGTCGCTCGGATCGAACTCGCCTTCTCCCTCAGGTGCGTCGGCCCCCTCGGGATCCGGGTCGGATTGGGAGACGTTGTCGGTTGTGGCGATGGGTGCGTCGCGGTACTTCTTGCCGATGATGGGCAGGAAGCTCAGGAATTTGCGGCCGCCCATCTTCACGATGACCACCACGCCAGCCACGCCGCCCACCAGGGCTTGCAGAATGACGCTGCCGGTTCCGGGGTCAAGGTAGGCGAGAAGCTCGGGATGCATAGGTTTCGATAGTAGCTACTGGTGCTGCGGAATGCTGGGCGAGCGGGCTTCCGCTCCGGCGTTCCACAGGGGAAGGGTGCCGGTGTCGGGGTCGTACTCGCGCAGCCACAGCTCATAGAACGACGGGTCGGCAAAGTCGGTGGGGTGGTGGTTGCCCGTCGTGCTTATGACCATGTTCGTGAGCACTTCGAAGGCGAAGGGAATGGCCCATCGCCAGAGCCGCACGTGGGCGACCGGGTTGAACAGCCGGCGTTCGTGCCAGAGCATCAGCGTGGTACCGGTGGCGACAAAGAACATCAGCAGCACCATCGAGAGAATCATCGCCGACACGTACCGAACTTTCGAGACACCAACGGCTTTGAACACATCAAAGGCCGCTGACTTGTGCTCGACCTCTTCGCCGAGGTGCCACAGGAACATCGAGGCCGCCACCGGGTCGGCCTGGCCGAACAGTTCGGTCCGACGCTCGGCGGCCCAGCGTGCAGCGGAGTAGGCGATGGTCTCGGAACTGGCCGCGAACGCCAGGTTGAACTCGGGCGATCGTTTGGTGTGGAGATGGTTGATGGTGTTGCGCATCATTCGCTCGAGGCGAGGCACGCCGCGGTAATGGTCGGCCATCTGATCGTTGAACTCGCGATGGGCCAGGTGATGCTGCATCTCCTGTTTCAGGTACGCCTGCGTGCTGTCGACCAGTTCACCCTCAAGCTCGGGCACGAAGCGTCGGACCGATTTCACGAAGTACGGCTCGATGTAGGGCATGAGTAACGAGACGCTGTTGGCTGCGCACGAGAACTCTGGAGCCAGTGGGGTCCAGATTGCGGTGAAGTCCTCCGCATAGGAGAAGCTCACGCGTCGATCGACGATCTCGCTCGGGGAGACTTGGATGTCGGACGCCTGCTGCGTGTCGGTAAAGGCCATCTCTACTGTTTTCGGCTGTAGCGGCGTCGAAGTGAATGCCGCTCAGGGTTCGAAACTCGATCGTCGGCCTGGACCGCTGGGGTTACCGTGGGTCGGTGACCTCAACCGTCGAACACCCGGACACCGAGGCACTTGAACGGAATCTGTCTGCGCTGCCGGTGTTCACCGTGGTCTCAAACTGGCTTCCGTGGCAGCCGATCATCGCGCTCTTCATCAGCGAGAGCTTCGGTATCGACAAGTTGCTGACGCTCACGGCGTTGCTGTACTTCGGCGTGGTGGTGGCCGAGGTTCCTTCGGGGTGGATGAGCGACCGCGTCGGCCGGGTCATCACGCTGCGCGCTGCGTCGGCGCTGTGGGTGGCGGGACACATCGTGTTGTTGGTGTCTGCCGGGTCGTTCCTCCTCATCGCCTCGGGGCAGGTGCTCCTTGCGGTGGGGTTCGCCTTTCTGTCTGGCACCGATGTCTCCTTTCACTACGACACGCTCGAGGCCTTGGAGATCGAGACCGAGTTCGAGCACCGCCACTCGCGGTTGAAGAGCGTCGCCTACGTGTGGGTGGCGGTGAGCTCGGTGGTTGGCGGCGCGGTCGGCCTTATCGATCTGCGATTGGCGTTTGCGCTTTCGCTCGTTGCCTCTGTGTGGCAGCTCGGGCTCGTGAGTCGGTTCACCGAACCGCCGAGATCCGGCGAGGAGATGCAGGCCAGCTTTCGGGCGCAGCTTCGGGCCTGTGGCCAACATCTGCGGAACCCGCTGCTGCGATGGATCGCCGGGTACTGGGTGGCCATGGTCGTGCTTGAACATGTGGCCCACACGCTGGCCCAGCCCTACCTGACCGAAGCACTCGGAATGTCGCCCGATGATTTGGGCGCCACGCCGCTGGTGGTGGGGCTCATATTCGCCACCTTTGGTGTGGGCGGCGCGTTGGCCGCCGCGGCCACGCCGACGATGCGAGCCCGGCTGGGGTTCTTTGGTGTGCTGATCGCTCTGGCTGTGCTGTCGGCGGTGATCGTTACCACGATGGCGGTGGTGATAGCGCTCCCCGTCGCGTTGTTGTTGGTGTTCCGCAGTGTTCAAGGCGCAGCTGCGCCGATCGTGTTGACGACCGCAGTTGCTCCGGTGGTGCCACAGACTC
>CAZGVQ010000558.1:0-2772 GCA_964529355.1 uncultured Acidimicrobiales bacterium | reverse complement strand
GTGCTGAGGACAACAACGTGGTAAAGACCCACGATACGTTTGCCGTCCGGGTGGACTGGAACGTCAACGAGGATGAGGCGACCGGTGTATTTCTCACCGTCGTGCTTCCACCGTTTGCGCAGTGGGCTCCGGATGCCACCGGCATGTTCTCCGGTTGCGATCCTGCACTTTCTTCGTTCACCGATGCGCAAACTCTGGTGTGCTCGGTCGGCGATCAGATCGAGGGTTCAAACGGCGCGATCCGCCCGATCGCCCAGCTGAACGAGTGGATCGACGGCACCAACTTCGATGTGGTTTCCACCCTCACCACCGACGATGACCCCACCGGCGTGTTCGACGGCCTCGACCAACCCCTCGTTGTCTCTGAAGCGCCGATCGCCAACTGGCTGAAAGCCGAGCCCGAGGTTTCTTCTCGGGTGAATGACGGTTCCGGCGACGGTTATGTCTTCCTGTACCCGCTGTCCCTCATCGACTTCTCCCAGGGTGCTACTCCTACCCTGGGTGCGGGAGCGATCAGCTCAGCCACGCCGATCAACATGTTCGACCACGCCTTTGGTCTGGTCCCCTCCGCCACCATCGCCAGCGCTGCGCAGCTGACTGCCGCAGGATTCGGAGGTCGTTCGGCCTGTGGCGCCTATGATGGCAACGGGGCGTACCCCGTCACGGTAGGCACCTGGGTGTGTGGTGCAACCACGAACGGCGCCGGCTATCCGGTTACTCCAATCACCATTTCGGGGTTCGCCACCAACCCGGCTCCGGCCACCAACGCTGACGGCACCCCCAACGCAGCTGGCGCCGGTGTCCATGTCCTCACCGGTCAGATCGCGTTCTGGCTCCCCGCTGCTGAGGTCGATATCGAAGTTGATTCGGCGGCCAACGTTGCAATCGGTACCGCACAGTTCGACAACGCGATTGCCCAGCAGGATGAAACCGCTCCCATCGCCAGCCAGGACGATGTCCTACCTATCCAGATTCCCGGCAATGGCGGTCCGGTTGACGAGGCTCAAACCACCAGCCCTCCAGACGAGGACCCCGCCGACAATGTTGTTCGTGCGTTCATCGGATCTGCGCCGACCGGCGGTAGCCCCGGTGCGACGATCGGTCACGACATTCGATTCTATCCCGGTCCTCTGTCGATTCTTGAGAGTTATGGCTATGACGACGGAACGCTACCTCGCCATAACATTGACCTTCGTTTGGCAGCCCAGGGCGGACTATTCCTTCTTCCGGGAGCGAGTACCACGATTGCCAATACCACTGTTGGAGACTCAATTGGTACAACTCCGCGTGGCGCGACCGTCACGATCGCTTCCCAGGTACTGACCGCCGGAAGCCCGGGGACAAACTTTGATGCTCCCATCCATGGCTGCACAGCGTTCGACACGACCCACTACAACCTGACCGCGTTTGGCAGTATCCCGGTCACCCAGACCACTGCGTTTCTTTCGAATAGTCCGGTGGTTGCCGGCGGTTATGCGACGCCATCGAACACGGGTCCGCTTGCCCATGTCTACACGGGTTCAGCCAACAGCATGTGGCCTGCGACTCGCGGCCAGCACAATGCGGTCGGTGGTCTCAAGGCCGGGCTCGACTATACGGTCGAGTTCACCGATGCCCCACTGCAGCTCGTCGGTTCGTCATTCGGTGTCACCGATGACGCTTTGACCTGTAACGACGATGATGCCGGGCCGTCGGGCTGGGTTGATGCCACCGGCGACTTGTCGGTATTTGATACCACCGCTGCTGGCGATGGCATCTACGAGGGCATTACTCAGGCCCGTGTGCGCATCAACGAGCGTTTCGCCTGGGACCCAGGGGCGCCCACCCAGAACAACTTCACCGGATTCCAGGCATTCTTCCAGGCTGCGGTCAAGACCGATCTTTCGGTACAGACGGGGACCCAGGAGCTCTTTGCCGTGCAGGCTCATAGCTTCGGCGAGCCGGGTGCCAACGGTACTCCCGACCAGGTCCCCTTTATTGGCTCTGCACCTCTGGCTTCCTGCCAGCCATACGTTCCCACCCAATGGGAGCTGACCGGAAACGATCGAAACACAACCACCGGTTGGTGCAACAACACCTTTGTCGACGATGGTGCGAACTCCCTTGATACCGGCGACTCCGTCGACTGGGACGACAACTCCCACACCCGGTCCACCACCTCGGCCGCCGGAGTCACCTCTCGGTTGAACGCCTCGGGAACGGTCATCTCGATCGTCGAGGCTGCACTCGGTATCTCGAAGACCAACAATGCCGGTCTTGGTGACATCAAAGACAACGGCCAGTTGGTCGACTTCACCATCAGCCCTCGCGTGGTCGGTTCCGGCCTTGAGGCACTGACCAACGTCACGTTGTCCGACAACCTGCCACCCAACTACCACTTTGTGCAGTTCCTCAGCCAGCCCACGAGCCCTGGCTCGAGCTGTAACCCTCCGGCCACCCCCGATGGAACGATCACGTGTCGCTTCTCCGAAGCGAACCCTGCGGTCGACACCGGTCCATTGCCTGCCGGTCTTCCCGGCGGCTGGTCCGACAGCTTCCAGATCCAGGTCGAAGTGGTCGGTGCAGTTGCTGACCCCGACAGTCCGGTAGTAATCACGAACGCCGCAACGGTCTCATCAAGTGGCCTGGGCCCTTGGGACCCCAACGACGAAGAGTTTGTTGGCGAGGTTCAGACGGCCGCAAAGTCGGCCACCGGACGGGCCAACTCGTTCCTGCCGCTTCCCGCCGATCAGGGCGCGATTATCAAGACCGTCGACACCCTTCTGGGTGCCT
>CAZGVQ010000557.1:0-2777 GCA_964529355.1 uncultured Acidimicrobiales bacterium | reverse complement strand
GGGCAACAGCCGAACGGTGCAGGCAGCAGATGCCCGCATCACCAAGGCAACCGCGCTTCCCAAAGCGATTCCGGGCGGCGTGCCAACCGGCGCTCCCTTCCCAGAGTTCATTCACTGGTTTCTCCCCGGCCCTGAGGGGGCATCGACACCAGTGCTGGAGATTCCCGCGTTCGGACTCGACGTAGAGGGCAGCCTGATCACCGACTTCGACGGAGCGATTGCGTTCGCGGTGGTCGACGGTGAGGCCAAGGCAAGCGATGGCGGGACGTATCCGGTTGAGCTCGACATCCGTGTGATGTCCGGTAGCTACATCGCCGAAGACGGCGTCACTCGCAAAGGCGCGTTTGCCTTTGTCTGACTCGATCTCGTCGACCCCAGTTCGGGGTCACAGATCGTCGACATGCAGCCCGGTATCCAACCCAACGGGTTGTTCTGGACCGCCCAGATTCATCGGCGAAACTTCCAGATGAACCGTGCCGGCACCAAGGCCCGACTGAAGGTGCGAAACCTGCCGCTCTCGGATTCGATAACGTTCGGCGGCAACGCCGGACTGAGTGCGGCGGCCGACATAACCGTCGATTGGGAAACCACCGGCGACCCGGTGCAGCGGGGCAGCGGGTCAGACGCCGCAAGCCCAGAGGATCAGGATGCGTTTCTCGGCATGATCGCCGATGCGCGGTGTACCGCAAGAGCCACCGCGTTCCGCACCGGCTTCTCGTTCCGCACCAACACCCTGACCAGCGACGGCTACTACGCCTCGCTGGGCACCGAACAGAACGGCGCGTTCCTCTAGCGGGCCGCGTTGTTCCCCGGTGGTCGAGGCTCTGCGAACGAGCCTCGGCCATCGGACCGGTATGGGGTGATTGCGATAGAACGACCAGCTCAGGGGTAATTTCCTTTGAACTGCAAGGTTGCTGCAAGGTACTGTTCTTAGGTTCTTTCGGACAGAGAAATTGGACGACTGAGCACCTGCCAGCCTTTGTTGGCGGAATTGCGGAATTGGCGGAAGTGGCGGGAATGGCGGAATTGAGGGACTCGATGCCTCATTATCAACTTCTTGGTGAAGTTGGCGTTTCGGTCGACGGCGCGGACGCGCCCATCGGCGGCGCTCGTCCACGCCGACTGCTGGCGGTGCTTCTTCTCCGTGAAGGGCGCGTCGTCACGCTCGACCAGATCATCGAGGCCGTCTGGGGCGAGTCGGCGCCGGCCGCGGCTGTCGACACTCTCCGTACTTATGTTGCCCGGCTACGCAAGGCACTCGCCGAGGCGCATGTTGAACTTGCCGGGGATCTCAAGACCGTTCCCAACGGATACCGGATTGACTGCACGTTGCCCACCGATGCCACCCTCTTCGAGAAGTCGTTGGAAACGGCAAAACGGAAGACACGGGCCAACGATCATTCGGGTGCGGTGCACGAACTCGAGTCGGGTCTTGCGCTCTGGACAGGACCAGCCTTGGCGGAGTTCGCCGATGAGGAGTGGGCCACCAGTTCGGCAACGCGACTCGAGTTACTTCGCGTCGATGCTGAAGAGTTCCGAGTCGAGAGTCGATTGGCGCTCGGCGACGGCGCTTCGGTGTTGGCAGATCTCGAGGGGCTCATCACCTCACATCCACTTCGAGAAGGGTTCCGCAAACAGCGAATGCTCGCGCTGCACCAGTCGGGTCGCACCACCGAGGCTCTCCGTGAGTTCAGCGCTTTTTCGGATTTCCTCGCCGACGAGTCCGGTCTTGAACCGAGCCGTGAACTGGTTGAGCTTGAAGACAGGATCCTCCGCGGCGAGGTTGCTGTCACAGGCGAACCATCACCAATCCGTGGGTACGCCGTTTCGAACCTGCTTGGCACAGGCCCTCTCGGTGCCACGCACCTGGCCACCCAACCAACCCTCGGACGTGAGGTCTCGCTCAAGACCACGCCCCCGGAGATTGCCGATGACCCCGCCTTTGTGCAAGCGTTCGACGGCGAGGCCCAGGCGATAGCCGGGTTGGCGCACCCGAACATCGTTCCTCTCATCGATGCCTGGCGGGAACCGGGCGCCGCTTATCAGGTTTCGCTGTACCTTCGCGGCGCCTCTCTCGCCGAACGGTTGCAGCAACCCATGGGTGGAAAGGACATCGTCAACCTCGCAACCGACGTTTGTTTCGCGCTGGCATCGGCTCATCAACAAGGGGTTTCGCACGGCAACATCAAGCCATCGAACGTGCTGTTTGACGATGCGGACAATGCCTACCTCAGCGACTTTGGCGTGCTGCCGGCAGGTATGAAACCCACTGGGTATGTGGCCTCATACTCACAGCGGTACGGCGCATACGGCGAAGAAAAGTCGGACCCATCCGCCGACGTCTATGCCCTGGGCATGGTGTTGCTCCACGCCGCTTCCGGCATCGCCCCGACGTCAATCGGTGAACACGACACAGCCGGAGCTTATGTACGACACCTCCGGCGCGCCTCGGAAATACCAGACCTCCTGGGGGTGCTGGAAAAGGCGACGAGTCCGCGCCGAGACCGCTTTCGAGACGGGGTCGAGCTGGCCGAGGCACTGGAATCTGTGTTGCCCATCGGCGAGGCAGACCACACTTCCGATGGCGTGCAAGCCCCGACGGAACTCGCACAATCAGGCAGGTCCGACTCGGTGGATCGTGCGGCAAAACGGGTCGCCGACCAACTCGCTGCCGAGACCGACCGCCACCACGAGCAGCGGGCTGCGACCAACCCGTTCAAGGGCCTCCTCGCGTTTCGGGAACGTGATGCTGCCGACTTCCACGGCCGGGACAGCGT
>CAZGVQ010000556.1:0-2778 GCA_964529355.1 uncultured Acidimicrobiales bacterium | reverse complement strand
ATTCTTAGGAACGGCCAGGGGTTGGGCATGGGGTCTACTGAGACCTCGACGAGGCTGGGGCCCTGGTGGTCGATTGATTCGCTCAGCGCTTTGGTGACGCCTTCGGGGGTGTCGGTGTGCCAGTACCGAACGCCAAACGCGTCGGCCAGTTTGGCGAAATCGGGGTTCTGAAGCGTCGAGGCAATGGTGCGCTCGGCGCCGAACCGCAGCGCTTGGATCCGCTTGACGTTGCCGTAGGAGTTGTTGTTGAACAGCAGAATGTTGCAGGGGATGTCGTATTGCGCCGCGGTGGCGAGCTCGGTGGCCGTGAACAGGAAGCCTCCGTCGCCGATGATGCCCACCACCGGCTTGTCGGTTGCATCGGCCGCTCCGATCGCCACGGCAGTACCTGCGCCCAGGGTTCCCGCAGCGCCCGAGGTGAGAAACGTGCGTGGCGCCAGATGGTCATAGAAGAGGTGGCTGGCGAAACCGATCTGGGTCACGTCCTCTACCAACACGCCGTCGTCGGGCATCGCCTCGCGAATCGCGGCGGTGTAGGAGCGCTGCGGCACCAGATGTTCGGTTGCCTCGGCGAACCATTCGCGATGCCGCTGCGCGTCGGCGAGCAGCTCGGGGCGCTCGGCCCGTCCGCAAGCCGAGGCCAGCGCTGAGGCTGCCTCGGCGGCATCGCCGTGGATGCCGATTGCTCCCACGCCGTAGCGATCGAGTTCGTCGGAGTCGATGTTGATGGTGATGAGCTGCAGATCGTTGTCGTAACCCCAGGTGCCCATGGGCCACTCGAGTCGCGAACCGATACCCAGCACAACGTCGGCGTGTTCCCACAGCTTGTAGCCGACGGTGAGTGGTACGAACAACGGATGCCCGGTGGGCATGACACCGTGGCCCTGGCGGCGGGTGGTGACGGGGATCTGGAGCTGTTCGGCCAGCGCGATGATTTCTTCGGAGGCCCCATAGGCACCCGAGCCCACCACGATAAGCGGACGCTGTGCTCCGTCGAGTGCTTCGGCCGCCCGTTCGATGATGGATGGATCGATGGCTGGCGAAGAAGGGGTGGGAGCGACGATCGACCCGTCGGCCAGCTCCGACCAGACGTTTGCGGGCACCTCCAGACTCACTGGCCGGGGGACGCCGCCGTGAAGTGCGTCGACCGCCTCCTGCACCAGTGCGGCTGCGTGCTGGCCTTCGCGAAGCGAAACGGTGTGTTTGGTGAGTTGGCTCAGGATGGCGGTCTGATCGCGCAACTCGTGGAGGGCACCCCCACCGAAGCCCATGAGATCGGTATTGATCTGGCCGATGACGGCCAGAACCCGGGCGTAGGCCCAGTAGCCGCTGGTGAGGGCGGCCGATGCGTTGAGCATGCCGGGTCCGGGCACGACACAGAACGCCGCCGGTTTGCCGGTGACCTGGGCGGCGCCGAGTGCCATGTAGGCCGCGCCCTGCTCGTGGCGGGTGACGACGGGCGCGATATCGGGCGCGTCGAACAGGACGTTGAAGAAGTCGTCGTTCTGCACCCCGGGGATGCAGTAGAGGCGCTCGATGCTCGATGCCCGCAATGCGTCGATCACCAGCTGGGAAATCGTCGTTTGAGTCATTTGGGTCACCAGGGAAGTAGCTCGGCAGTTAGGTCATGGTCGAGCAGAGTTTGCAGCACTCGCTGGGCGTGGGCCTCGTCGAGCGTGTCGATGCGAAGTTCGAGCACGGTGCTGCGGGCACCGGTGGAGCCCAGGCCGTCGTGGTCAACCTGCACCACGTTGGCGGCGCTATCGGCGATGAGTTGGGAGACCAACGAAAGCCGGCCAGGCGTGTCGTCGAGTTCCACCCGGATGCGGTTGAGTCGGCCCTGGTTGGCCAGGCCCCGGAGGGTGACGACCGCCAGGGTCCGCGGGTCGATGTTGCCGCCGCACAGCACCACGCCGACCTTCTTGTCGGCGAAGACCTCGGGATGCTCGATGAGCGCAGCGAGGCCTGCAGCGCCAGCGCCCTCGACCACGGTTTTCTCGATCTCGAGCAGCATCGCGATGGCAGCTTCGATTGCCGCTTCGCTGATGACCAGCACGTCGACACCGAGCTCGGTGAAGATCTGGGTCGTGAGGTCGCCGGGCTCGGAGACGGCGATGCCATCGGCGATGGTTGAGCCGCGGGTGGCCGTGGACGGGCGCGACGCGAGCCGGTCGGCCATCGACGGATACCGCTCGGTTTGTACGCCCACTACCTGCACGGGTGTGGTGTGGGCCGCAGCGGCGATGGCGATGCCCGAGGCCAGGCCGCCGCCTCCGACCGCAGCGACGATGATGTCGAGGTCGGGCTCGTCGTCGAGCATCTCGATGCCGATGGTTCCCTGGCCGGCGATAACCGCCGCGTCGTCGAACGGGTGAATGAATTCGAGATCGCGCTCCTTTGCGAGTCGTTGCGCGCACTGAGCAGACTCGCTGACGTCGGCGCCCTCCAACACCACGGTTGCTCCGAGGTCACCCGTGCGGGCAACTTTCACGAACGGCGTGTTCTTCGGCATCACGATGGTGGTCTCGAGGCCGAGGAGCGCCCCGTGGTGCGCCACGCCCTGGGCATGGTTGCCGGCCGACATGGCGATAACCCCACGCCCTGGCTCGACATCGAGGAGTCGGTTTCGGGCGCCCCGTTCCTTGAACGAGCCGGTGTGCTGCAGGTTCTCGAATTTCAGGAACACCTGCGTGCCGACGATGGTCGACAACGTTTGCGAGCACGTGAACGGTGTCCGGTGGATCACGTCGCCGATGCGGTCTCGGGCACGCCGAAGAT
>CAZGVQ010000555.1:0-2780 GCA_964529355.1 uncultured Acidimicrobiales bacterium | reverse complement strand
GCCACTACCTCATGGGTGAGCTGCTCGAGGTGCTCGCAGCTCCGAAGCATAAGGTCCGCATCCCCGTGGTCGCGGTCTGAGTCTCTTGGCAAACGGCCTTTCCTTCCCCCAGGACCTTCCCGCGGTGATCGCCGACGCGCTCGGCGATGCAGTACCCCGGTCTGAGCGGGTCGGGAGCGGCGCCATGACGATCCATGAGTTCGCGCCACGGGACGACTGGCCCCTCCAGGCGTTGCTGATCGACCCCAACCCTTCGGCGAGTCCTGTCGCTGATGAGATCGGGCGCCTGAGCTGGATTGGCGCCCGGCTGCCTGTCCCACAGGTGGTGTGTTCGGCCTCGCTGTCCGACGGTCGTCAGGCCGCCGTGCTGAAATATCCGGTGGGAAGCCCGGCATCGGCGCCCGAGAACCGGGTGGATCCGCAGCATTCGGTGCGCAAGGCGGCTCGGGCATTGCGAATGGTGCATCGGACCGACCCCGACGACATCTCTGACCGGGGGTTCGACAACCGACTCGACGTGCTACTTCCCGCTATCGAGGAGCGGGTGGCCGGCGGCCGATTCGACATGGCGCAGCTCAGCGGCCCGTATCAACGCTTCGAACCTGCCCGATTGGTCGAAATGCTCCACGAGGGTCGCCCCGAAGAGCTCCATGGGGCCTTTGGGCATGGAAGTTTTGGACTTCACGCCGTGCTTCTCGACAACCCCGATGAGCCCGGCGGCGAGGTCACCGGCATTACCGACTGGGCACGGGCGGGCACCGCCGATCCGTATCTCGACCTCGCATCGGGCGCCCGGTCGGTGGCCTCGGTGTTCGGGGCCGAGCTGCTGCCAACCTTCTTCGACGAGTACGGCCTTGCCCACCCCGATCCGCTTCGTCTCGATTACTACGGCCTTCTGATCGAGTTTCTCTAAGTGGTTGCATCTCCTGAAACAGCCAACACTCCGAAGACTCTGGTGGTCCTCGGGCCAACCGCAAGCGGGAAGTCGGCGCTGGCGTTGGCACTGGCCCGACGCTTCGACACCATCGAGCTGATTTCTGCCGATTCGATGCAGGTGTACCGAGGCATGGACATCGGTACTGCAAAGCCGTCGGCGGTCGAGCAGGCCGAGGTGCCTCATCACCTCATCGACGTCACCGACCCCGCCGACGACTACACGGTTTCGGCATTTCAGGCTGCTGCGAACGCGGCGATCGCCGACATCCGAAGCCGCGGTCGCCACCCCGTGATCGTTGGCGGTACGGGTCTGTACATACAAGCTGTGGTCAACGCCCTCGAGATCCCTGGTCAGTTCCCCGAAGCTCGGGCGGCAATCGACGCCAACCCCGACACCGAAGCACTGCACCAGGAACTGGCAGCGCTCGACCCGGTCGCGGCCGCCCGCATGGAACCCAACAACCGTCGCCGGGTGGCTCGGGCGCTGGAGGTGACCCGCGGTTCGGGTCGACCCTTCTCGTCGTTCGGCCCCGGTATCGACGCGTACCCCGAGGTTGCCTTTGAGCAGGTAGGTCTGCGATTACCGCGCGAGCAGATCAACCAACGCATCGATGCTCGGTACGTGGAGCAGATGGAGCAAGGGTTTCTCACGGAGGTCGAAACCCTCCGCAGCCGCCCCGAGGGGCTTTCGCGTGCACCTCGTCAAGCGCTCGGGTACAAAGAACTCTTGGAGCACCTCGAACACCGGCTCTCGCTAGCCGGAGCGCTCGACCTGGCGCGGCACCGAACCCACCGGTTTGCTCGGCGCCAGGAGCGTTGGTTCCGTCGCGATCCGCGCATCACCTGGCTCGATGCCGAGAGTAATCCAATGGACCGCCTCGACGATCTCGTAGGACACTTTGAACGGGTGCTCACATCATGCAAGTAACCAAACATCACGGTCTCGGTAACGACTTCCTCGTTGCGCTCGTCGACGAACTTCCCGACGATGCCGCAGCGTTGGCGAGTCGCGTCTGCGATCGGCGCCGGGGGATAGGGGCCGATGGGCTGCTGTTTGGTCTGCCCGCTGGTCCGGATGATCCCGATACCGACGTTGTCATGGTGTTGTTCAACTCCGATGGTTCTCGACCAGAGATGAGCGGCAACGGGATCCGCTGTCTGGCCCAGGCGGTCGCCAGCCGCGACGGCATCGCCGAGGGCGATATCGCGTTCGCAACCGATGGCGGTCGGCGCGTGGTTTCGGTTTCGCCAGGCCGCACCGAGGATGAGGTCATGGCCCGGGTCGACATGGGTCCTGTTCGTGACGGACCAGGAGTCGCTTCGGCGCTCGAACTCGATCGTGCCGCGACCGCAGATCTGGGAAATCCGCACCTTGTGGTGGTGGTCGACAATCCCGAAGCCGTGGATCTGGGTACCGTCGGCCCCGAGTATGAACAGCACTATCCCGACGGGATGAACGTGGAGTTCATCGCGACGGATCCCGGCAAAGCCGACACGCTTGACCTCGTGGTGTGGGAGCGGGGAGCCGGAATCACCGAAGCGTGCGGCACGGGTGCCTGCGCGGCAGCCACCCGGGCGCACCAGTGGGGTCTGGTGGGTGACCGGGTCACCGTGCAGATGCCCGGCGGTGATGTGGTGGTTGAAGTCGGCGATCGCGCCTATCTCAACGGCCCGGCGGAGTTCATTGGAACCATCGAGCTAGCCAATGGGTGAGAAAGCAGGGGGTGAAAACGCAGGGGGTGAAAACGCAGGGTCGCAGGAGCCGAACCACCGCGGCGGATTTGGTGAGTTTGGTGGCGAAACCAGTGGCCTCATCGACCGCACCTTCCGGGAGCGCATTGTGC
>CAZGVQ010000554.1:0-2797 GCA_964529355.1 uncultured Acidimicrobiales bacterium | reverse complement strand
TAGCGCTTGGCGGCGCTGCCCATGGTGAACCGGGTGCCCTCGGTCGGGCCGGTGGACTGCTGGTGTTTGCCGGTGAGCATGCCGCCCGCCAGCGGGTTGTACACCAGCAGGGCGAGGTTCTCGTGCTGGCTCATGGGGATGAGCTCGCGCTCGATGTCGCGGAACAACAGGTTGTAGCGAGGCTGCACCGACGCATAGCGGGCGACACCAAGCACATCGCTGCGACCCAACGCCATCGAGACCTGCCACGCGGCGTAGTTCGAGCAACCGATGTAGTGCACCTTGCCTGAACGCACCAGATCGTCGAGCGCCTGCAGGGTCTCGTCGATGGGCGTGGTGCGGTCGAAAAAGTGGATCTGGTAGAGATCGAGGTAGTCGGTCTGCAGGCGGGTGAGTGACTCATCCACCGCCTTCATGATGTGTTTGCGACTGCCACCCATGTCCCACGGGTTGGCTCCCATGGGGGCATAGAACTTGGTGGCCAACACGATGTCGTCGCGCTTGTTGCCCGCGGTGATCCACCGGCCGATGATCTCTTCGGTGAGACCGGCGAGTTCGCCGTCGTGACCGTTGGGATACATGTTGGCCGTGTCGATAAACGTGACACCGGCATCGAAGGCCTTGTCGAGAATCGCGAACGAGGTGGCCTCGTCGGACTGTGTCCCGAACGTCATCGTGCCCAGACACAGCGGCGACACCCGTAAACCCGTACGACCAAAAGCAACGTGATCCATCGCCCCTGCCTAGACGCGAGGGCAGAGCAGCGCCAAAGCTACGGCTGGATGGGGCGGAGCAGGTAGGTCTTGGCCAGGTGATTCCAGCCGCAGCCTTTGCAGACCTCGACCACGTAACCGGTGTAGTTGCCGGCTTTTTCGCGCAGGCGTTTCATCTCGGCTTTGGTGGTGACACAGCGACCCGACGACGGCAGCCGAGGGCCGAACACGTAGGTGACATGCACCAGCTCGTACTCGTCGCAGACGGGACACATGTCGCCGGTGGGCGTGCCGCAGAACTCCGCGTTGCGATGCAGTTCGGGCTGGGCGTCGCACACCTGGTTGCGGTCGAGGTCGCCCGATCGGTACTCGTTGAGCACGCGTGCCCGCTCGAGCCGGTAGTCGATTTCACCCGGACCAGAGCCAGCCGTGTCCGTCGGACGGTTGGTGCTGAGGCTCATGTCCCACAGGCTACGTC
Organism: uncultured Acidimicrobiales bacterium; assembly: GCA_964529355.1. Lineage (GTDB taxonomy): Bacteria > Actinomycetota > Acidimicrobiia > Acidimicrobiales > SHLQ01 > CALLQB01. The sequence goes on along the minus strand of CAZGVQ010000554.1, from coordinate 1,606 downwards.
ACTTCGGCCCTTATGATGGAACGGTGCCTTCCACCGAACCCTCCTGGCATCGCTACACCACCTCCTTCCCTGGTGGGCGGTACCGTCCGACCGATCTCGTCGAGCTCGGACCCAACCTTCCCGACGGTCTCGACCGGCGTCTTCTTGGCGATGTAGCCGACAAACGGGTGCTCGAACTTGGTACCGGTATGGGCCACAGCGCGATCGCCATGGCCAAGGCTGGCGCCAAGGTCATCGCCGTCGATCCCGACAGTGCGCAGCTCGAACACGCCCGCCAGCTGGCCGAGGAGCACGAGGTCAAGGTGGAGCTGCACGAGGGCGACCTGGCCGACCTGGCCTTCATCCGCAACGAGACCATCGACCTGGTCGTGAGCATCCATGCCATGGCCGCCGAGGCCGACCTCGACCGGGCCTTTCGTCAAGCCCACCGGGTGCTGAAGGCCGATATGCCGTTCGTGCTGTCGCTCCCCCACCCCACGGCGTCGCTGGTCGATCACTTCAGTAACGACGAGCACCAGGTCATCCGCGGCTACTTCGATGCGGCCGAGCTGGGCAGCGGACCTTCAACGACCCATCGCCACCTCATCGGCGACGTGTTCGCCGGTCTCAGCCGAGCCAACTTCCGGGTCGACACGCTCATCGAAAACCCGTACGCCGACAAGCCGGGCCTTCCCGAGACGCTGGTGTTCCGCGGCAAAAAGATCGGCAACTAGCCGGCTGGCGCCACCAGCGGCCACGGGACCAAACGCTCCCACGACTGGGCGAGATCGAGCACCAGACGATCCTGGTGTTGAGCAGCCATGATCTGCATGCCTACCGGCAGTCCGTCGTGCACCCCGACCGGAACCGAGCATGACGGGTTCCCCGAGATGTTGGCCGGAATCGTGAGGGCGCCGTTGTTGCCCGGCGATACCTTCTCTCCATCGACGCGCGTGTTGACCTCGACCTCGGCCGGGAAGGCGATATCGGGGTTGGTGGCACAGAGCACGACGTCAACCTGATCGAAGATGTCGGCCATGCGCTCGTTTGCTGCCGTGCGTTGCGCCTCGACTCGAGCCGCCATGTTGATGTCGAACATCTGCTCGGCCAGGTCGACACCCAATGCCATCGCCGGGGTGAGCTGGTCTTTGCAGTCGGGCCACAGCTCGCCCAACGCAATCCGCAGGCTCGCCTGGTTGGCCAGCGCCCATTCGAAATCGATGGCCGGCATGTCGAGCTCGATCGGCACCACGCTGAGATCCAGGTCGGCGGCCAATCCCTGAGCCGCCTCCATCACCATCGCCCGCGTTGCTTCACCAACCACCGCACCGCCGAGTGTGGGATCGATGGCCACCCGCAGACCCGAGAAATCCGAGGCTCCGAGCTGGGTCTCCCAGCCCTGATCCGCGGGTGCTTTGGGAAGACTGTATGGATCGCGCGCATCGAACCCGGCGCACACGTCGTACCAGCGGGCGGCATCGCGCACCGAACGGCTGAGACATCCCGACACGACCGTCATCGGAGAGATGGTGACGTGAGGACCGCGTGGAATCCGACCAGCGGTGCCCTTCATTCCCACCAGCCCGCAGAATCCAGCCGGTATGCGGATTGAGCCGCCACCATCGCC
>CAZGVQ010000553.1:0-2798 GCA_964529355.1 uncultured Acidimicrobiales bacterium | reverse complement strand
TTATTAGACTACTAGGAGGGAGGATATGAAAATATCTATATCGATAATGCTATCCATGGCAGTGGCGCTTTTATTAGCACCTTTATCAAGTGCGGTAGCAGAAGACTGCGATTACGATCTTCGTGAAGGCGCAGTCTATTTTAATGAAAATCGCGTAAAGCGTGATGATGCGGGTAATGCTCAGCAAAACCGTCTTGTTGTGTTTTCACGTGCACCAGGCGGAGCGCTAACAGAAGTGCAACGTGCAGAGTCAGGTGGTTTTGGTAACGATGCCGGAATCGTAACTTCAGGACAATTCTCAGTAATTGTTCAAAGTTTTGAAGGCACTCAGTATGCAATGTTGATTAACCCTGGATTTGATCCTGATAGTGATAGCTTGAATGGTTCAGTTTCTGCATTCCGTGTTAACAAGTGTGATGTCACGCTTACTGATACTGCTTCAACTAATGGACAAGAGCCTCGTTCCGTATCACGTGATTCACGTCGTGTACTCGGATTTGCTCGTGACTTGGTTGCGGTAATTAATGCCGGATCTGGCGCAGTTGAGTTCAATGGTTGCCCGGGTTTGCCAGAAGGTTTCTTGGCACCAACAGGTATTACATGTGGACCGCGTCCAGTAATAGAAGATGTTGATCCCACCTCATTTATCATTTACCGCTTTAACAATCGTCGTGGAACTTTCACCCAGATTGCAACAGGTGTAACAGATGATGAAGATGGTGATCCAGCACAGATGAGTTTTATTAACGAAGGCAGACAACTTGTTGTCTCGCATCGTAATACTTTCTTTGCGTTAGGTGATGGTACTGAAGATGACGTCATCGAAGTGATCAAGCTTCGTTTAAGTGGTCGCCCAATGGGTGATAACTCAGGATTTTCTAATGCCTTAGCTAGCCTATTAGGTTACAACGTTGATGGTGCAAGCCCAGATTCTATTGCACCGCGTTTTGCAAACCCTGTTACTAGTGAAACTTCAGGTAATGACAACTTTGGTTTCTCAGTACTTCCGGTTGCAGGTGATGACTTTAACGATTGTGTTGTGATGACTCACGGTAGCTTCCAGCAGCGAGGCCAAGGTGGTACTTCACAGTTCACAATTAATAGATTTGGTGCAAAAGTACGTGTTCAACCTAACAAGCCAGACCTTGGTGATGATACTTGTTGGTCAGCAATCTCCACCCGTACTGGTGGTGTCTATGCACAAGCTTTCTTCAACTCTGGCATTTCAGTTCGAACTATGGACCTCACTACATGTGTAATGATAGATGGTGGTCCACCTGTAGCCGTTGTTGATGGTGTGCCTCAGTTCTCTGGTTTAGTTGAAAACTTCCGCCATAGAATTTCTAGCTCACCAGCGAATGATGCAACTGGCGGTTTGATCCCAACGGATCAAAGCGACTTCTTGTATCAAGCAGGTGGTTTGGATTTAGCACTTACTCAAAATCCTAGTGACACTGAGTATCTCTATGCATTGAATACTCCAGTTCCATTTGCAATTGGACAAAACAGCTCAGGTGATTTCCTCTTCCCACCGGGTGGCTTCACTACTGTTGCAATCTATGAAGTAATTGAAGATTGCACCGGTGTAGACACTATTTGGGATAGGATTAATCCTGATGGTTCTATTGGCGAAGACGATTGTCGCGTAGGTGACGTAGTTATGGTCGGTCGCTATACACCGCCTGATGATTTGCCACTGCCTAGCAGCGGTTTTGGAATGGCGGCTTGGTAATTTAGAAGTTATTAAATCTTATAGCCCTTTTAGTGGTCGTGAGCAGCTAGCAATGGTTAGCTGCTCACCATTAAGATTTAAACATGAAGTTTTACTAGTTAATTTTAACTAGAGAGTATTAATCGTTTTTATTGATGTTGTTTGAGGACATGTTGGGAAAGCTCCGAGAAAACGCGCTTTTATACATTAATAGAATTATTTATTTAGCTGTTTAACGAAATCTTTTGCCTAGTCAAAGCATGGATATGTTAAACCAAATTTTTAATTTGGGAGGAAAAAGTGAAACAGCACTTTAATAAAGTTTTTTTAGCATCTTTGCTATTAATTCTTGCACCCTTTATGAGTGTAAGTATTGCTGTAGCAGAAGATGATATTCCAGATGAAATTCTGGAGCTCATTCCATCTGATGATGGTACTGATCCAGCTACCGAAGAAGAAGAATTCCTTAATGACTTTGGCGATGCTGACGTTGATGTGATGATCATGACTGATGGTGATGATTCATCAGATGCACCAGCCGCTGACGATGGTGGTGCTGGTGGTGATAATGCAGGTGGCGCCGCCGGTGGTGGTGACGCTGATGTTGATCTAACTGGACTCGACGGTGTTCCACAAGAAATTCTTGATCTTTTACAAGAAATCTTTGGTGGCGGCGGTGACGACGGCGGTGACGCTGGCAATGAAGAAGAAGAGGAAGAAGGTATCAGCATTGTAATTACTGACGAGCTTGTGACTCAGTTTGATGATGTTGCTTTCAGCCCAGACTTCTTTAGCCGAAATGGTAATGGTCCTGCGCTACAGGCAACGGTTACCCAAGACGCTATTGCTAGCATGAGTCTTACCGACATTCGACGCCAAGGTGTTCTTATGTACACCACGCCATTCCGTAGAGCAGATGGTTTTGGTGATGGACCTGGCATTAACCCTAATGACCCTACCACTGAAGCGGGTGCTGCAGATGGTGACGGTATTTTGGGTAATACCGGGCGACCAACCTTACAAGGTAACGGCACATGGTTACGCTTGAATGGTTTGGATACCCAAACTTGTTTGGAGTGTCACGGTG
>CAZGVQ010000552.1:0-2803 GCA_964529355.1 uncultured Acidimicrobiales bacterium | reverse complement strand
AAATGGGTAGGACGACTGTTTCGGGTCGCCGACAAAGAACAGTGAGCCTGCCGGGATGGTGAGCTCCTGCCAAGGCAGCGTGCCGTCATCATCGGTGCTGGCGATAAGGCACGCCAGCTCGATCTGGATTGGGTCGGTGTCCTGAAACTCGTCGAGCAACAGTCGCGGATATCGCTGGCGAAGCGTCGCACGGGTTTCGGGGCCGGTGTCGGTGTTGCGAAGGAGTTGGCGAGCCCGGACGAGAAGGTCGTGGTACTCGAGTCGACCTTCGACCCGGCGTTCTTCGGCTGCGGCCAGCGTCCACTGACCAATGAGCTTGCCGAGCCGCAACAGCGAGCTGTGGGCAACCTCGTGTCGAGCGTCTTCGATGGCTTCGGCCACGCCCCTGACCTCGGCGCGCACGTCGCCGACTTCGAAGCCTGCGCTGGGCCAATTTCCCTTGGCGCCCTTGTTGCCGACGGCAAAGCTGATGGGCGGATTCACCAGTCTCTCGAGTAATTCGATGTCGTCGAAGCTGGCGCGAAGCTGCTGGGCGTAGGCGGTGAACCCCGGCAGATGATTGGCAAGCTTGTCGTCGGGGTTCACACACTCGTCGGCCAGGTCGGCCAGGGCGTCGACCTGGTCGATGAGGAACGTGAGATCGAGCTCGATCCGGTCGCCCCCCAGAGTCTCCTGGCGTTCGGCAACCAGGTCCCAGTTGTTGTTGAACCGGCGAGCCAACGCTTGAAGATGGCCGATGGTGACCCCGCCAGCGTTGGCGATAAGAAAGTCTCGCCCGTCCTCGGGATCATCGAGAAGCTCGTCGACAAAGCGCTGCCACCGGTCTTCAAACGCCACTTGCGAACTGATTTCGTCCTGGACCTCGATTGCTGGCGGCAGCTGAGCCTCTACCGGGTGCTCCGAGAGAATCCGTTGAGCAAAGGCATGCAGGGTGGAAATTGCGGCGCCGTCGAGCAGATCGAGCGCAGCTTCGAAGCGGTCGAGATGGGCCGGGGAATCGCCGTCGCCACGGGTGGCAACGCGGTCTTCGAGCGCGTCTCGTATGCGATCGCGTAGCTCCGACGCGGCCTTTTCGGTGAAGGTGATGGCCGCGATGGCGTCGATGGGGGTTCCTTCGCGCACCAGCGACACGACCCTCGACACCAGCGACGTGGTCTTGCCCGAACCGGCGCCCGCCTCAACAAAGAGGGTTTCGTCGAGGGTGTTGGTGATCTGGTCGCGTTGATGCTGATCTGCTGGAGCGGGCTTGGCCCCTAGCTCGGCGGCTTGGTGGGTTGGTTCGGCCGGCGAGGCGTCGAAGAGCGATTGTTGCTCAGACATCGAGGGTCTCCGGTTCGACCAGGCGTCGGAAGGCATCGAGTTCGACGCTGAGTTTCTTGCGCTCCCATTGACGGAACCGTTCGGCGGTGCCGAGCAGGTCGGGGTCGCAGTACCGGCAGTTCAACGTGTTGAAGGTGGAGGGCGGCGGCGGGTGCGCCGGAAACACGCCGGCCTCGATGTTGTCGACGATAGTGGTGAGCACATCGTCGACCACCGCGCTCACCTGCGGGGTGATGCGGTATCCGACGGTCGCGAATTTCGACTCCTCGTTGAGAAACCAGTAACCGGCCCAAACCGACGCCGTCGGGTTGTTGGCATGGGCCCGCGCCGCCAGCGCATAGATGGGCAGTTGGAGCCGTCGGCCGTTCTCGACTGGGTTCGTTTCGTCGAGGCCCTTGTAATACTTGGATTTTCCGGTCTTGTAGTCGAGCACCCAGAGCGACCCATCGGTGCCCCGGTCGAGTCGATCGATGGAGCCACGGAACCGAAGGCGGCGGCCATCGCTGAGCTCGAGGTCGATGGCTGAGTCATGAGCGGCGTTGGGGTTTCTCCGGTCGACCAGACCGAACCCCAGCTCGGCTTTGAGCGGAAAGGACTGCCACAGCTCGCGATTGTTGTCGTCGTGGGTGAGGAACGTGTCGAGATCGGAGAGAATGCGACGCTTATCGCGCTCCCAGAACAGCTTCTTGCCGGTGAGGCCGCGGCGTTCGTAGTGCTCGCACTGCGCCTGGGTGATGTCGCGTAGACGGGCTCGTTGGTCGTCGGTCCACTTGTCGCCCGGTGCGGGCGCCCCGGCTTCGATGGCTTCGGTGAAGAACCGGTCGAGCGACCGGTGGATGATGTTGCCCTTGTCGAGCGCCGAGACCCGAAGCGCCAGGTCGGGCCGTTCGACCTCGTTGATACGCAACACGGTTTGCAGCAGATACCGATGGGGGCAGTCGGCCCAATGTTCAAGCCGGGTTGGCGACATCACGACCCCATTGGCGGCGGGGGACGGCACGTTGAGCCCGGCGAGGTTGCCATCGAATCGGGTGAAGTCGGGGCTGCGGCGGGCCCGGCGTAGCTCGGCGCCGCGCCGGAAGGCGTTGCTGGATTGTGACAGGTGATGATCGGCAAGCCGGCCGTGGTCGCGATGCTCCAGCAGACTGCGAAGCGAGAACTCCTGTTCGGTGGCCGGGAACGTCAGCCGCGCGATGCTTCCGGCAAACGACGGCATTTCGGACAACCAGGGCTCGGTGCGGAAATCGCCAAGGTCTTCACCGGCGATGCGCTCGACGCCGCCCAGCTCGGCCGCCACCTGGAGAAGCCAACGCGATGCGGTGCGCTCGGTGGATCGCCGGAGGTCGCCGCGCGGAAAACACAGCACGCTCCCCGCCGATGCCGAGGCCAGTGCGGCGAGAAGGTCGCGATGTTGGTCGGACAGGTGGGCCCGGCGAAGGGGGAGTTCGCCTTCGAGGAGGCGTCGTTCATGGTCGGGGAGGAG
>CAZGVQ010000551.1:0-2807 GCA_964529355.1 uncultured Acidimicrobiales bacterium | reverse complement strand
GTACTGCCGCTGGTGGCCAAGGCTGGCGCAGCGGTAGTCGCCATCTCCAATGACGAGACTGGAATCTCCGAGGACCCCGATGTGCGCTACGAGGTAGCCAAGAAAATCGTCAACCGGGCCGCCGATCACGGAATCCCCAAAGAAGACATCGTGGTCGACCCGCTGGTGATGCCCATCGGCGCCATGGGCACCGCTGGCCAGCAGGTTTTTGCGCTCCTTCGGCGCCTGCACGGCGAACTGGGCGTCAACACCACCTGTGGCGCCTCAAATGTGAGCTTCGGCCTCCCGGCCCGCAACAACATCACGGGAACGTTCCTGGCCATGGCCATCTCGAATGGCATGACCTCGGCCATCATGAGCCCGCTACATGAAGAGGTCCGCACCGCTGTCATGGCGGCTGACGTGTTGGCCGGCAATGACGAGAACTGCGCAGCCTGGATTGCCGCCAAGCGCGACCCCGATGCCGGCGGTGGCGCGGGTGGCGCCCGCCGGCGCGCCGGCGGACGGCGCCGCAAGTAGCTTCGATGGGCTCTCTCTCATGAGCAGCGAAGCTCGGGTCGTCTTCACTCCTTCGGGCCGTCAGGGATCGGTCCCCACTGGCAGCACCGCGCTCGACGCAGCGCGCTCGCTGGGAGTCGACCTCGACACGGTTTGTGGAGGACGCGGGATCTGCGGCCGCTGTCAGGTGGTACCCCAGTTCGGCGAGTTCGCCAAGCACGGAATCACCTCCGAGACCGGAGCCGTCAGTAAAGCCGGCACCACCGAATCGGAGTACGGCGGCAAGCGACCACTTGCCGACGACAACCGGCTCGGGTGCCAGATGCACATTGAAGGCGATGTCGTGCTCGACGTCCCGCCCGAGAGCCAGGTACACAAACAGGTGGTTCGCAAACGGGTCGAAGTGCCCGACATGGCGATCGACCCGACCGTCCGCCTCTATTTCACCACCGTGGCCGAACCCGAACTCGATAGCCCCCAGGGCGAGCTCGGCCGAGTGAAGACCGCACTCGACTCCGATTGGGATCTCACCGACCTCTCCGCCGGGCTCACCGCGGTCGGCCAGCTTCAGACCGCTCTGCTGAAGACCCGCGATATCACGGTGGCGGTTCGCGATGGCTCCGAGATCGTGGCCGCATGGCCGGGATTGGTCGACGAGGTCTTTGGCGTGGCCATCGACGTCGGCTCCACAACCATCGCCGGCCACCTCATCGAGCTCTCCACAGGCGACGTGCGGGCATCGAGTGGCGTCATGAACCCCCAGATCCGGTTCGGCGAAGACCTCATGAGCCGGGTTTCGTACGTGATGATGAACCCCGAGGGTGCCGACGACCTCACCTCATCGGTACGCGAATCGCTCGACGAACTCGTGACCACACTGGCCGCCGAAGCCGAACTGAGCACCGACGCGATTCTCGAACTCACGCTTGTGGGCAACCCCGTCATGCACCACCTCATGCTGGGGCTCGATTCGGTTCCCCTTGGTGGAGCGCCCTTTGCGTTGGCGGTCGACGAAGCCCTCGAACTTCCGGCCACCGAACTTCAGATCACCGCCAACCCGTCGGCTCGGGTGTACGTGTTGCCGTGCATCGCCGGGCATGTGGGCGCCGACACTGCCGCGGCCATCCTGTCCGAGCGCTCCCACGAGGCCACCGGTATTCAGCTGATGGTCGACGTGGGCACCAATGCCGAGATCGTGTTGGGCGGAAGCGATCGCCTTCTCGCCGCCTCCAGCCCCACCGGGCCCGCATTCGAAGGAGCCCAGATCAGCTGCGGTCAACGCGCCACAGCAGGCGCTATCGAGCGGGTGCGGATCGATCGCGAAACCCTCGAACCTCGGTACCGCATCATCGGCTCCGAGTTGTGGAGCGACGAGACCGGGTTCGCCGACGACACCCGCAAGCTCACCATCACCGGTGTCTGCGGTTCGGGAATCATCGAGGTGGTTTCCGAGATGCACCTGGCTGGCATCATCACCACCGACGGGGTGATCGACGGCACCAAAGCTGCAACCTCGCCGCGCATCGTCGCGGAGGGTCGAACCTTCTCGTATCTGTTGCACGACCCCGCCCCCGGCTCCGATGAGCCGCAGCTGTTCATCACCCAGAACGATGTGCGGGCCATTCAGCTCGCCAAAGCCGCGCTGTATGCCGGCGTACAACTACTCATGGACAAGCTCGGGGTTACCGAGCTCGACTCGATTCGGCTCGCGGGTGCCTTCGGCAGCCACATCGACCCCACCTACGCGGTGTCGCTTGGTTTGGTACCCGATTGTCAGATCGAACAGGTGACGTCGGCGGGCAACGCTGCCGGCACCGGCGCAGTGATCGCCCTCCTTTCGGGCGAGGCTCGGCGGGAGATCGAAGAGGTCGTTCGGCGGGTCGAGAAGATCGAAACGGCTACCGAAGCAAAGTTCCAGGACCATTTCGTCGACGCGATGGCTATTCCCCACAAAACCGCTGATTATCCGCACCTTTCGAAGGTCATCGACCTTCCGGCTCGCACCGAGTCGAGCACCGGTGGTGACGGCGGCACTGGGCGGTCGGGGCGGTCGGGGCGACGACGCCGAAGCCGAACCTCCCGGGAGGGATGAATTGATGAGTGATACCAACGAAGCTGTCACGCCAGAAACCGGAGCCGCCGACGCTGGCGGGGGGCGCCGTGGCCGTCGGGGTGGCGGCCGGGCCGGTCGAGCCGCAGCGCGCAAGGCAAATTCGCCCGAGGCAGCGGCGTATCTCGTCCGCAACCTGAAACCGGTCGAGGTCCTCGACGAAGAGGGGTACGCCCTCATCGAAGAGAACGCCGAAATC
>CAZGVQ010000550.1:0-2807 GCA_964529355.1 uncultured Acidimicrobiales bacterium | reverse complement strand
CTCTTCGCCGAACGCCGCGCTTCCCACTACCTCAACCGTTCGATCGTTGAGGGTCAGGGTCGCGTTCGGGTGGGCCTGGAGGTTCAGCCACCAGCCTGGCTCGGGCGCAGCCCACCCATTCATGGCCATGGTCACAAACGCTTCATCGTCTTCGTAGAAGCCGATCATCACGCTTCTCTCCAGTCCCGACCGGCGCCCGGTGGTGGTCAGCTGAGCCAGGCCGTAGCGATCGGCACGCGGATCGCGCAACCCAAAGCGGCCACCGCTGAACCGGTAGAGCCCCCGATGAACCCGCCACGCCGTGGTGACGACCCACCGCGGCGGGAGGAATGAGGAACCAGAGTCAGACGCCATGAGTCACAACGTATCGACCAGGGACCGACCCGTCGCCCCTCCAATGGATGGTCTCGTACTGGCCGAACGGGCAGGTACGAAAGGGCCTCGAGGCGCTACTGTGCGGCCATGTCGATCAATGACCTTCTTCATCCCAGCGCTGAACACATCGGCGACGACGAGTTCCCGTGGGCCCGGGTAGGTCCCGATATCGAGCTGAAGGTGCTTCAGGTTCGGGTAAGCGAAGGGCTATGGGTCATCCGCAACCGTTTCGCTCCCGGAGTCGAGGTAGCACCACATCGCCATACCGGTCAGGTCTTCGGCATCACCTACAGCGGCCGCTGGGGATACAAGGAGAACGACTTCTTCAATACCGCCGGCTCGTACCTGTTCGAACCGGCCAACTCGGTGCACACGCTGTACACCCCCGAGGACAACACCGAGATCACCGACGTGCTCTTCGTCATCTACGGCGCGAACCTCAACCTTGACGCCGACGGCAATGTCGAGTCGGTCACCGACGGTTCCGCAGTGCTCCAGGGCTACTACCAGGCGCTTGAGGCGATAGGTATCGCCCGACCACCGGTGCTGGTCGAAGACTGACGCATTGAACCGGGTGGCTTCCTAGCCGCCCGCCTGGTCACGACCGCGCGACACGATGGACTCGCGATTGTTCGCGAGGGCCTCGCGGTCAAACGCAAAAGACGCCGACACCTCCTGCTCGCGCAGTAGCGCACTGTCGAGATCAGCGTTCTCGTCATAGAGCTGCCGGTAGCGCGTCAGCGCAGCAGCAGGCATCGAGGCCACGTCGAGCGCCAATTGACCGGCGCGCTCCATCAACTCATCGTGGGGCACAACCTCGTTGACCACACCCCAGTTGAGCGCCGTGGCGGCATCGATGAAGTTGCCGGTAAAGCTCATCTGCCGGGCGCGGCCTTCGCCGATCGCACGGGGAAGCCGCACCGACAGACCCCAGCCCGGCATGACGCCAACTCGGGCATGGGTATCGGCAAATGCGGCCCGCACTGAGGCGATCAGAAAGTCGCAGCAAATTGCGATCTCGAACCCACCGGTCACCGCTGCACCGTTGATGGCGCCGATGACCGGCTTGGTCGTTGGCCCAAAGGGTCGGCGAGGCCCTCCATCGCCGGAAGGGGCGACGTCCAGCTGCTGCCGGCCCTCGGCCAATGCCTTCAGGTCGACGCCGGCACAAAACACCGGGTCCGAACCGGTGAGCACAATCACCGCGATCTCGGGGTCATCGTCGACCGCGGCTACTCCCCTACGCAGTGCCGTGATCAGCTCGGTGTTGAGCGCGTTGCGCGCCTCGGGGCGGTTGAGGGTGATGGTCGCGACTGCGCCGTCGATACGGGTGAGCAGGACGGGTTCGTCAGACATGTCCGAACCGTAGCGCGGCGCGACCCGGGCAAGACCGGCCGTATCGGAGCTGCAAGAAGTTCCTAGTCCCAGCCCAGCTCGGTGAGTCGGTCGTCATCGATGCCGAAATGGTGGGCCAACTCGTGCACGACAGTCACTCGGACTTCGTTCACCACCTCTTCCGCGGTGTTGCTCTCCTCGCAGATCGGAATGCGATAAATCGTCACCCGGTCTGGAAGCTCGAACCCTCCATAGATGTCGCGTTCGGTCAGAGGTATGCCTTCATACAGCCCGAGAAGATCTTCGGTGGGGTGCCGGTCTTCGACGATGACCACCACATTGTCGAGCAGTTCCAGCAATGCCGGCGGCATAGAGTCGAGCGCGTCGGACACCATGCCCTCGAAATCAGCAGCCGACACGTGGATCATCCGCTGGCCTCGATTTCGTCGGTCAACTGGGTGATCGATGCTACGCCCGCCCGAAGAAACAGCGAGGTCGAGCCGGGCCAGATACGAATGGGGAGCACCTCGATAACCGTAAGGTTCTGCGACGCGCTGGGGTACACCATCACGTTGACGCTTCGAGCAGGTGGGTACCCCGCCCACAGGCGGCCGGCGAACACCACCTCGTTGCGGAGTACCTGCGCGTCGCTGGTCGCCATTTGCCTATCGCCGTCAGACACCCGAATCCGGGCCGATCCGCGTGCGATGGTGAGCCGTCGACCCCAGGGTCCGATGGCGATGCCTTCATTGATGAACGCCACCACTTCGTTGGGTGAGCTCCGGGTTGCCTGAAGGATCTGCTCCACCGGCTTTGTCTCGGTTGCGCTGCCACCCTGCGTCGTGCCCACTTCGAAGCGGTGCGCCCGACCATCGCTGAGCCGCTCGGAGACCCAATTGCTGCGAGTCTCGATGGTCGTCGTGTCGTCCTCGTCCGCTCCCTGCGTTACCGGGACGCCGTCGATCCATTCGATGGTGTCCAGTGGTTCGGAGCGGCGGGCCACGCTAGCTGTCGAGTTCGAGCCCGAACAGCTCGCTGAACCGCTCCGTGTACGCGGCGTCATCCTCGATGGCGCCTAGCGCAACCCAATCTTCATC
>CAZGVQ010000549.1:0-2819 GCA_964529355.1 uncultured Acidimicrobiales bacterium | reverse complement strand
CTCATCTTGTTCTTGATGGACATACCCTCGAACGTGGCCGCCTTGATGAAGCGATTGCGCAGGGTTATGGGACCAAGCGTGGCGGGTGCGAACGGATCGATTGCCTGGGTCGCGTCCACGTCGGGATCTGTGGGCAGTGTCATGGCTCAAACTTCGTTCATCGCCATCAGGGGGTCAAGTGGAAGCGGGATAGAGTTCGGACGTGTCGCCGAACGCACCGAAAATTTGTGGGGTGGTCTTCGACAAGGACGGCACGTTGGTCGACTTCCACCAAACGTGGGATCGGGCGGTCGCATCAACCCTGGAACAGTTCTGTTCTTCCGATGCTGATCGCAGAGGACTCGCTGAGGCCATCGGCTTCGATCTGGACGGTCAACGAGTCCTGCCCCAGTCGCCGTTTGTGGCCGAGAGTGCAGCGACACTCAATCAGCTGATCGCGCCCTTTGGAGACCCACGGGAGTTCGAAGACACGGTGATCGACGCCGGAGTGGTGAACGCTGTGGCATTGGACGGAGCACGGGAGGTGGTGGCTGCGTTCGAGCAGATGGGTGTTCCCATGGTCGTGGCCACCAACGACACCGCCGACTCGGCACGCCGGCAGCTCAGCGCACTCGGGATGGCGTCGAGTTTTGCCGGGTTCTTTGGTTACGACTCAGGGTTCGGTCCAAAGCCCGAACCTGGGATGGTCACCGCCGCTGCCCGCCTGCTCGACCTACCGGTTGGTGAGGTGGCCATGGTGGGCGACTCGTCGACCGATGTGTACTCGGGCAATGCCGCGGGCGCATTCACGGTTTACCTGGCGCCCGACCCCGCGAACGCTGACCCGTTGCTCGTCGAGGCCGCCGACCTGGTCGCTACAACTCTGACCGATGTGCTGACGCTCGTGGGCTAGGCGGGCACGCCCGCTGCGGCGCGTTCAGTGTTCATCGTGATGGCGTCGACCATTTCGCCGAATCGTGGTGCGGGGAGATCGTGGCCCATGTCGGGAAGCATGAGTAAACGGGCGCCCGGCACGGCTTTGACCGTCGCGATACCGCCGCTCGGCACGACAAGTCGATCGACCAGACCGTGGATGACCAGGGTGGGCACGTCGAGTTTCTGAAGCTGCGGTGTGCGGTCGGGGCTGGCCATGATGGCGGCGAGCTGCCGGGCGGTGCCATCGGGGCAGAAGTTGCGCCCGATGCTTACCGCCTGGGACTCGCGGTGGGTTGCTTCGTCCCAGTGGGGACCCGAGATTCGTTGGAAGATCCACACCGACTCATCCTCGGCGTTGGCCAACGTGGTGGGCGGCCGGCGCACGAGCGGAACGATGAGCTTGGGATCGACGCCACCGACCCTGGGGTTTCCGGTGGTCGACATGACCGAGGTGAGGCTGAGGACACGATCGGGATGGGCGATGGCGACGGATTGGGCGATCATTCCGCCCATCGACATGCCCACCACGTGGGCCTGGCTTATGTTGAGTCCGTCGAGCAGGCCTACGGCGTCGTCGGCCATATCGGCCAGGTAGTACCCGACCTCTGGTGCTTTGCGCGAGAAGCGTTGCTTGAGGGCGGCGGAGCGAGCCGGGGGAGTCCAGTCGAACTTGGTGCTGAGCCCGATGTCGCGGTTGTCGAAGCGAATCACGGTGAACCGCTCGGAAAGCTGGTCGACGAAGTCCTGCGGCCAATCGACCAGTTGGCCCCCGAGTCCCATCACGAGGAGTAGCGGCGGTCCGGAGCCCGAGATCTCGTATTCGATGGTGATGCCGTTGGAGGTGAGATTGGCCATCCGGCGATGGTAGGGGATCGGCCGAGTGAGGAAAGAACCTGCTGGCTAGTCGGTTGCCTCGGCGTGATAGAGCCACCGGGTTCCGCCCGGGAGCTGCCTGGTTTCGATCACGGTGTAGTGGTCGGCCAGGGCGGCCTCGAAATCGGCCCGGGCGTAGCCGTCATGGATACCGGCCCGCTTGTTGCGCAGGAGCTTCTGGACCTTCGGGTCATCGGGGGTGGGGAACTCGACCACCAGGTCGCCGCCGAGGTCGGCGAACATCGCAACAACATCGGCCAGCGGCACGTTGCTCGAGATCGACAAGTGATGCACCAGCGCAAGAGCCAGGACGAGATCGACCGGCTGGCGACCCAGAAACGGTTTGCGCTCGATGCCTCGCCAGCCGAGTCCGGGCGACGGGTCGGCCAGGTTCATGGTGAGCGCAAGGATGCGCTCATGACCCTCGGCCTTGAGCGAGCGGTACAGCAGGTCGACCACCAGAGGGTCGGAGTCGACGGCGACCACGTAGTCGGCGTGAGGCAGCACCGCCTTGGAAAACTCGCCGTCGTTGCAGCCGAGATCGATGACGATGTTCCGCCTGGAGCGGCCAGCTGCGTCGACGACGAACTCGCGCTTCAGCTCGAGGTCGTCGCCGGTGTAGTGCTGACGGTCGCCGTAGCCCGACCACTCGGAGTTGGCCTGCTTCCATCGGAGTCCGCTGATCAGTCGGTGCAGCTTGTCGATGTTGGTGGCGATGAGATCGGTGGAGAACCCCGACTGCTTCAGCTTGTCGGTGGCTACTTCGTCACTGTCGGCATGGCGTTGCTCGAGCCGGGACTGCAGGTAGACGTGGCTGAACACGCCTTTGCGCATGAGGTCGCGTCGGCGCATGGCCGACCGGCAGGCATCGGGGCTGATGCCATCGACCGCGCCGCGCAGCCAGTCTTGGAACGCCAGGTTCCGGTGCGATTGAAGCAGCAGAGGGTAGAGGAAGAGCTGACAGAACTGGCGGTAGCCGAACCAGGGCTCGCCATCGCGTACCGGCTCGAACGAACCGACGTCGATAAATG
>CAZGVQ010000548.1:0-2827 GCA_964529355.1 uncultured Acidimicrobiales bacterium | reverse complement strand
GCTCCGGAGAAAAACGTCTTCGTCATCGAGCAGGGGAAAGCACCCGAGCAACTCGCCGACGCCCGGGCCCGCGCGGACCAGGACTCATCAAGCCCCCACGAACTCTCCTTTCTCACCGTCTCCGCCGATCGACCAGAGAAACGACTCGATCTGGTGGTCGATACCGCCGAGCGACTGCCCTCGGACGCTGCGTGGTCCTGGACCGTGCTCACCACCGACGACCGCATCGCTCGGGTGGCTGAGGAGCGAGGGCTCGCGCACCGACTCTCGGTGGTCGTTCAGGAGGAACTGAGCCCGCAAGACCTCACGAGCCCGCTTCCGCAACTGGCCACATTTCGCCATTTCGCCAACGCCTCGATTCTCGTGCACACGTCGCGAACCGAGGGTGCTTCCAACGTGTTTCGCGAAGCCTGGGCGAGTGGGTGTCCGGTCATTGCTTCGACCGGGGCCGGAGCCGACGATGTCGACCAGGGGGTCGACGGCCTCCTCTTTGACAACGATGACCCCGATGGCCCGGCCGACATCCTCCGACAGCTCCTTCAGTCACCCGACGAGGTCGGCAAACTCTGCGACGGGGCTCGATCTCGATCTGGGTCCATTCGGCCATGGTCCGAGGTGGCCGCCGAGCGGCGCGAACTCTACGCCTCGCTGCTGTAGCCGACCAGGACTCGATCGCCGACCGCCCGCGACGGCTCGAGACCGTTGGCAGCAAAGACCAGGCCCATAGCCAGCCCCAGCACCACCGCGAGCTGCTCGGTGTGAAACAACCCTTGGAACATCGACGAGGACACCCACGCACCAAGAGACACGACCAACGCTGTGGCGAGCTGTGCGTCGCCTTGCAGTTCGTAGGCACGAAGGCGGCTGCGGGCACGAAAGAGCGAAAACACCACGAGCGAGAGCGCAGCTCCGAACAAGGCAGCGCCGATGAACCCTGTCTCTGCCAGAAGGTGAATGACTCCGTTATGCGCAGCTCGCGCCTTCCCGCTGCCGTCGATGCCACGTTCAAGAACATACGCAGGGTATCTCTCGGTGAAGTTTCCATGACCCACGCCGAGAAGCGGATGATCGACGAACATGTCGTATCCGGCCCAGAATGTACCGGCATACCCTGCAGCCGATGACTCAGGGTCGATGTCGGCCCCGACCAACGCCGCTACTTCGCCGAGACGCTCGACCTGACGCGCCCACCTCGTCGGGTTGACCGCCACCACGACCAGAACCAGCGCTGCGATCGCTCCACCTACTCGCAGGAGCGACTTTCGTTGGGGCTTGGCGTACAGGATCGTCCACAGAAACCCGAGGGCAATCAACACCAGTAGCCCTTGCCGGGACTGCGTGGCGATGACCCCACTGACCGCCAACAGCGATGCACCTGACGCGACGAGTCGTCGGCCACCTGTTGCTCCGGCGACGGCGAAATGAAGGGCGATCGGAAGCGCCGTGAGAAGCCATTGTGCGAGCGGGTTCGCACTACCCAACGGCCCCCCGACCTGCACGCGCTCGACGCCGTCGATAAACCCCGACTCGTTCCTCGCCAGGCCAAACCAGTCAACAGAATACGTTCCGGTGAGGTGTTGCACGAGGGCCGGACCAGCAAGCACAAACAGCGACAACACCATCAGCCAGCTCATGTCCCGGATACGCCGAATCGATGTGGCGCCAAGCAGCACTGCGGCTACAACGAGCATATCTTTGACCCAAAGCTCGGGAATCGAACTGGGATTTGAAGCGAAGGACCCAACGCTCCCTCCGAAGACACGAAGCAGGCCGTACCCGCCAAAGAGCGCCACAGCCGCGAGCACCGCACGCGAGCGGCCGAGTTGGTCACGCAGTCCCGCACGCCGGGGGGCCAAAAGCGCTACCCGACCGAGAACCAGGACCGCTGCCAGCTCATAGGCTGGGGTGCTGTTGACGAACGTCAGGGCGAACTGCGCGTTCGTGGCCAGCACAAAGATGAGCACTGTCGTGCCGACGTTGAGGGTCTGCTCGACCCTGCGACGAACCGCGCCTTCCGCCAATGTCACAACCTATAGTTGTACCGGTTTCGCCCAGCTATGGCGAGCCGAACGTCTTCGGGTCACTGCGGGAGATCCTTGCCCATGCGCATAGCGGTTCTACCGTTGAGTTACCTGCCGTCGATCGGTGGCGCGGAGTTTGTTGTCCACAACGCGGCGCTCGAGCACGAACGGGCAGGCCATAGCATTTCGGTGTTCCCCAACCTTGCGTCGCGGCCGGTGTGGCGACACCTCCCCTACACCTGTATTCCCGTATGGCGACGCGCCTGGTCGACCGCGATCGCCGATGGTGCTTCGGAGAACGGGGGCACTCACCCACGTCGCCTCCTGCGCTGGAGGCTCGCCATGCTTCAGAGGATCTTCCGGGCCGACGTGTGGCATATTCACGCTGCGTACCCGGTTGGCTGGGCGGTCATCGATATTCTCCGAGGAGAGCTTGAGGTTCCCGTGGTGGTCACCTCGCACGGAAGCGATATCTACGACTACTCGGGTGCGGTTGACGGAACCGGCGAACAATTCGATCCGGATCTCAGCTCGCGAATAGCCCGCACACTACATGCGGCCGATGCACTCATCGCGGTAGGCCCCAAGGTCGAACAGTCCTATCGCGACTTCGGGATACCCGAGGACAAGGTGTCGGTGATCCCCCACGGTTGGCACCCCGATCGCGTTGACCACGCAGCACAAACCGCGAAACAGACCCGCCAGCGGCTCGGCGTCACGACGCCGAGGGTCGCGCTCGCCGTCGCTGCAGATCGACCCGAGAAACGCCTGGACGACCTGCTCGATGCCGCCGACCACCTCGAGGG
>CAZGVQ010000547.1:0-2845 GCA_964529355.1 uncultured Acidimicrobiales bacterium | reverse complement strand
TGTTCGGGCAAAGCGCAAGATCCGCGATGCGGCAGTGCCGTTCAAAATCCCCGGCGACGCCGAGCTGCTCTCACGCACCCGAGCGGTCCGCAACGTCATTTACCTGCTCTTCAACGAGGGCTATGCGGCCAGCGGCGGCGAGTCGCTCATCCGCGCCGATCTGTGCAACGAAGCAATCCGCCTGGGAAGGCTGGTGGCGCGACTTCTCACCGACGACGCCGAAACCTTCGGTCTCGTGGCCCTCATGCTGCTCACGCAAGCTCGCAGCCCCGCAAGAACGACCGCCGAGGGCTCGTTGGTGCTGCTCGCCGATCAGGACCGATCCCGGTGGGACGCCGACCTCATCGCTGAGGGAACCGACTTTCTCGACCGTGCGCTTCGGCGAAACAGTCCCGGGCCGTTTCAGATTCAGGCCGCCATCAATGCCCTCCACTGCGAGGCTGCCACCGCTGAATCCACCGATTGGAGGCAGATCGAGCTGCTCTACCGGCGATGGATGGAGCTCGCCGGTACACCGGTCGTCGAGCTCAATCGTCTGGTCGCCGTCTCCATGGTCGACGGCCCGCAGGCCGCGCTCGATGAGCTCGAGCGGAGCGGGTTGCCCTTGGCCTTGGCGTCCTACGGCCCCTACTGGGCCCTTCGTGCGGACCTACTCGACCGAGTTGGCGACACTGAAGCTGCTGCGGCGGCCTACGGGAAGGCCGCCGAGCATGCGGGTTCAGTTCCCGAACGCGAATTCCTCACCGGTCGAGCCACCGGGTCCGACCACCGATAGGCAACGCTCAGCCGAGAAGACCTGACGAGCCACATCGTTCAACTCGTCGAGTTCGACCCGTTGAATCGCTGCGACAGCCTCATCGATTTCTTTCACCCGGTCGAACAACAAGATGTTGGACCCGAGGCGACCCATCCGACTCGAGCTGTCCTCGAGGCCGATCATGGTGGCGCCTGCGACACCGCCCTTGGCCGTGGCCAACTCATCAGCGGTGAAGCCTTCGGCGACCACCTCAGCGATCTCGGCATCGATGACCGCCAGAAGCTCGTCGGCCTTCTCGGGCGAGGTTCCGGCGTACATGGTGAAGATTCCAGCGTCGGAGTAGCTAGCAGCATTGGAGAACACCGAATAGGCGAGCCCGCGGCGTTCTCGTATCTCGTGGAAGAGTCGACTCGACAGTCCGCCGCCGAGAATCTGGTTGGCCAAGCTCAACGCGTACCGGCGATCGTCGGCCAGACCAAACCCCCGCCAACCCAGCGCCACATGGGTCTGCTCTACGGGTTTGCGCACCGAATAGGTGGCCCTCACATCATCTGATGGCGCAGATCGTTGGGGTCGTTCGCCACCATCGAGCTCACCAAATGCCGAGGCCATCGCATCGACCAGGCGGTCGTGATCGACCATGCCTGCCGCGGCGATCACCATGTTGGCGGGGCGGTACCAGTGCTGGTGAAACTCGCGTACGGTTTCGGCGTCCATAGCCGAAATCGACTCGCTGGTGCCCAGAACCTCTTCGCCCAACGGGTGGTCCGGGAACAACGAACGCTGGAGTTCCATATGCACGAGATCGTCTGGGGTGTCCTCGGCCATGGTGAGCTCTTCGTGGATCACCAGTCGCTCGGACTCGAGATCCTCGGCGTTTAGCGCGGGTCGACTCACCACCTCGCCCAGCAGCTCGGCGGCCAAATCGACCGCGGTATGGGGTACCCGAAACGAGTACGCCGTGTACTCGCGCGACGTGAAGGCGTTCATATCGCCGCCAACGCCGTCGACCGCAACCGAAATGTCGCGGGTTGACCAGGTGTCCGACCCCTTGAACAACAGGTGTTCAAGAAAGTGCGAAGAGCCGGCGTGCTGCTCGGCCTCGTCTCGACTCCCGACACCAACCCAACAGCCCATGGTCACCGAACGAACAGAATCCATCCGTTCGGTGACCACTCTGAGGCCATTGGAAAGTTCGGTGAGCAGAATGTCTTCGGAATCGGTTCCGATGGCTTCGCTCACGCGTCGTCTACGCAGGTTCGCTTAGTTACGACGACGGCGTCGACCGCCGCCACCGCCACGGTTGCCGCCACCGCGACGACCGCCACCAGCAGGACCAAGATCGCCGAGCTCTTCAGACATCTGCTCGTCGAAGGCTGCCTCGAAGGACACCTCTTCGACTGCGTCGCCGCCACCAGAGCCACCGGAGTCGCCCGAGTTACCGGAGTCAGAACCGCCCGAGCCACCGCGTGACGCAGCGACCGCTGCTCCACCGACAGCTGCGGCGCCGGCTGCTGCAGCGACTGCTGCGCCGCCACCTCCGCCTTCACCTGCTGGGGTGAGCGATACTTTGCCGTTGGGGTCGACGTCTTCGACGGTGACCTCGATGGCCTGTCCGAGTTCGAGGACATCTTCGACCTTGTCGATGCGCTTGCCGCCGCCGAGCTTGGAGATATGGACCAGGCCGTCACGTCCGGGAAGGATGTTGACGAACGCACCGAACTTGGTGATGTTGACTACGCGGCCGTCGTACTCGACGCCCATCTCCGGCGTCGGCGGATCCAGGATCAGCCGGATCTGACGCTCGGCCTCGGCGACCGCCTCGCGGTTTGCCGATGCGACCGACACCACGCCGACCATGCCGTCGTCGTCGACGCTGATGTCGGCACCGGTCTCGGCCTGCATGGCGTTGATGACCTTGCCCTTTGGCCCGATGACCTCGCCGATCTTGTCGATCGGAATCTCGAAGCTGACGATCTGAGGAGCGTTGGCATTGACCTCTTCGCGCGGAGCGGGGATCGCTTCGGCCATGGCAGCCAGCACCTGCATGCGGGCATCGAGTGCCTGCTGCAGTGCAGCGGCCAAGAC
>CAZGVQ010000546.1:0-2846 GCA_964529355.1 uncultured Acidimicrobiales bacterium | reverse complement strand
CCTCTGGGTCGTGTGGGCCAGGTTCACGAGATCGCTGCTGCGATAACGTTTCTGGCCTCCGACGACGCCGGCTTCATCACCGGGGCGGTACTTCCGGTCGACGGCGGCATGGCCATGGGCGGCTAAGACCGGCAAGAATCACTAGCAGCTAGTCACGAAATCTCTCCGGGCCCCGGTCTCCACCGGACCAGAACTCCCGATTACGATCACGACGTCCTTTCGAGGACGATTTACCGGTTCGGTTGACGAACCCGAGAAAGAAAAGAGAAACCCGCATGAGCGACGAAGCGAATTTCGAACGATTCACCAAATGCGCCGTCGAGGTGCTTTCCGTCGAGGCCGGACAGGTCACCAAGGAAGCCTCCTTCGCCGACGACCTCGACTCCGACAGCCTCGACCTGGTCGAGCTCGTCATGGCCCTTGAAGAAGAGTTCGGCGTCAGTGTCGAAGAAGAAGAACTTGAGGGCATCGAGACGGTAGGCGCGGCCTACACCCTCATCACCTCGAAGCTCTAATGGCTCTTCGACGGGTCGCCGTAACCGGCATTGGCGTCATTTCGCCCTGCGGACTGGGTGCAGAGGCCTTCTTTGAAGGACTCTGTGGCCCGGCACCCGAGGGCGAACGACGGGTACACGACTTCGACCCCAGCGGCTACTTCGACAAGCCCAAAGATGCCCGGCGAAGCGATCGCTACTCGCAGTTTGCGCTCGCCGCCGCCGAAATGGCGCTCGAACAGTCCGGCGAGATCGATGCCGATCCGGTCCGAAAGGGCGTGTTCATCGGCACCGGCATTGGAGGCATCAACACCCTCGAAGACCAGATCATCGTCCGGTCCGAGAAGGGCGAGCGACGTGTGTCGCCGTTCCTGGTGCCCATGATGATGCCCAACGCTGCGGCCGCAAGTGTCTCGATGCGCCATGGCTGGCAGGGGCCCTGCGAGAACACCGTCACCGCGTGTGCCGCCGGAACCCATGCCATCGGCAACGCCGCCAACCTGATCCGCTACGGCCGCTGTGATGCGGTGCTCGCTGGCGGAGCAGAGGCATCGTTCACCCCAACGGCAATGGCGGGATTCAGCAACATGACCGCCTTCAGCAGCTCGGGCATGAGTCGCCCATTCGATGTTCGCCGCGACGGCTTCATGATGGCCGAAGGCGCCGCGGTCCTGGTGCTCGAGGAGTGGGATGCCGCTGAAGCTCGCGGCGTCACGATCCTGGGCGAAATCCTCGGTTCGGCCAGCACAGCCGATGCTCACCACATCACCGCACCGGCGCCCGGTGGTGTTGGCGCGATCAGCTGCATGAACCTGGCACTCGACGATGCGGGCCTCAAAGCCAGCGATATCACCCATATCAACGCCCACGGCACGTCGACCCCCAAGAACGACGCCGCCGAGGCCGGGGCAATCAACAAACTGTTTGGTCAGCCAGGGCCACTCGTCACCTCCACCAAGGGCGTCACCGGGCACGCACTGGGCGCCGCCGGCGCTCTCGAAGCTGCCGCGGTGCTCCTGGCGATGCAGCACAAACTCGTACCGCCCACTGCGGGCTACGGCGAGCCCGACCCCGAACTCGAGCCGATCAACCTGGTGTTTGGCGAACCAGCTCCCTGGGAGCCCGGCCCTTCGTTGTCGAACAGCTTCGGGTTCGGCGGCCACAACGGCACCCTGGTGCTCGGACCAGCAAAATAGCCACACCACTCATCGCGGTGGCGATTGGCGCCACAGGGATTGGTTTTGCTTCCACCGACCAGGTTTGGTCGATCCCCTCAGACGCGCCCCTGAACGAATTGGCCAAGGCAGACGAGCGCTGGTCGCCCAGATGGGTCTGGTGGGGCCGCGAGACCTCTGGGAGGGTTGCGGCCGGACCGGTGGCTGTCGATCGCTGCTGGGACGTTCTGGCCGTCCATCGGCTGCTCAGCAGCGACTGGAGGGCATCACCAGGCAAGGCCTGGGCGTGGTTGCACGACCTCCCCACCGAGTCGCTGCCAACGATGGGCCAACTGGGGCTTCTGGACGCCGCGGTGGACGAGGGGGACACCGACGACCCCGTGCGGCCCGACGGCCACCTCCGGCCCGAGTGGACCTCGGGCGGCTGGGATCGGTCAGCCGATCACCTCGGCCGTTGGGCCAACGTTGCCTTGAAGGCCGTTGCACTGCAGCGCGATCGACTTGCCCAACTCCCCGATCCGTCCCGCGCCGAGGCCACCGCACGCGCCGAATCCGCGGCCGAGCTCCTGTGCGCCGAAATGGCCCATGAGGGCCTGCCGGTCAACGCCCAGGTAGCCCTGCGGCTCATCGGCGACGCTGCGGGCCCGCGACCGACGTCTGAGGCAGACGAAATCGACATTCGAGCAGCCCGCGATCAGGTGGTGTTCGCTCACCTGATTCCCGGCCAGAAGGTGAACCTTCGGAACCCCGCCGACGTGAAGTCGATGTTTCACCAGGCGGGTTTTGATCTGCCCGACACCAAGGCCTGGAGGCTCGCCCAGCTTCGCGACAGCAGTCCGCTGGCCGATGCGTTCCTCACCTGGCGCAAAGTCGAACGAATCGCCAGCACCTACGGCTACGCCTGGTTCGACGACCATGTCGCTGGCGGGCGCCTCCGAGGCGACTGGGCGAGCTCTGATGGTGCGGCGGGCCGAATGACCGCTTCGGCAGGCCTGCACAACCTGCCCGCCACCATGCGGCCGATGGTCGAAGCCGGCCCCGATCGCGTGTTTGTCCGCGCCGACCTCGGGCAGGTGGAGCCCAGGGTTCTGGCCGCGGTCTCGGGCGATGCTGACCTTGCCGGCGCCTGCAAGGGGGATGACCTCTACCAGCTCATTGCTGTTGGGGTTGTCGTCAA
>CAZGVQ010000545.1:0-2852 GCA_964529355.1 uncultured Acidimicrobiales bacterium | reverse complement strand
GGCCAACTACGTGCCGTTTGTGGTGCGCGACGCCGAGCCGTCGGCCGACATCATCTACGTGCACCCGACCTCGACCTCGCAGGCGTACAACGCGTACCCGCTGGGTGCCGGAGGCAAGAGCCTCTATGACTTCAACAGCAGCGCCGCGCTCACCGACGTCGGAAACCCGCGGGCCTACCGGGTATCGGGACAGCGACCCTTCGATGGGATCGGCGACGGCGGTTTCGCGGTGTTCGGGTTGGCCGGCTACTGGTGGCTCTCGCGCAACGGATGGAGCGTGACCACCCTCAGCACCACCGACGTGCACCGCGATCCCGAGCTGCTTCAGACCGCTCGTTGCGTGGTGTCGGGCGGCCACGACGAGTACTGGAGTTCGGCTCGCTACGACGCGTTTGCCGACGCGCGCGACAACGGAACATCGCTGTTCTTCATGGGCGCCAATGTCGCCTATTGGCAGATCCGCTACGAGGAATCCGGTTCGGATCTTCGGCCCGACATCACCTGCTACAAGTCCGAGGACGACGACCCCAACAAAGCCGATGATGACGTCACCACGCTTACCCGACACGCAGGTCGGCCCGAACAGTCTCTGGTGGGCGTCGGCCTGATGAACGTGGTCGTGGACACCGAGGATCTGAGCCTGCGCTCGGACTTCATCGCCGAGAACACCGACCACTGGGCCTACGAAGGCACCGGGTTGTCCAATGGCGACGTGGTCGCAGGGATCCTCGGAAACGAGACCGATGCCCGCGACCCGGTACAACCGCTACCGGAATCTTCAAGCTTCACCCGGCTGGGGGTTGGCACCGTGGCTGGCGAAATGGGCGAAACCATCGCCGAGACCGTGCTGTACGAGGCCCCCAGCGGCGCACTGGTGTTCGCCTCGGGAACTCTGGCCTGGGAGGAAGCGCTGGACCTCACCGACCAGCTTTATGACGACCGCATCGATACCCTCAGCACCACCATCGTCAACCGAATGCTGGCCTAGGTGAAACCATGACCGCCGCACCCGTCGGCTCACCCAACAAAGGGTGGGTCGCCGACGGGCCACCGAAGAAGTTCGCGGGCTGGCGAATGCTGGGGCTGGCCACCCTGACGTTGATTCTCACCACGCCCGGCCAGACCATCGGGGTCTCGTCGTTCATCGATCACATGATCGAGGACCTCGAGGTGAGTCGGTCGGCAATCTCCACGGCGTATCTGGTGGGAACCCTCACGGCAGCGACCGCGATGCCCGCCGTTGGCCGATGGGTGGACCGGCGCGGCATCAGCCACACGATGGCGTTGGTGGGGGTGGCCTTCACCGTGGCCATCGCCTTCGCCGGCTTCGCTCAGAACATCTGGATGTTGGGCCTGGCGTTCGTGGGCCTTCGTATGTTTGGCCAGGGCTCCCTTTCGCTCATCGGCGACACCACCATCTCGCTTTGGTTTCAGGAACAACGAGGCCGAGCCTTCGCAATCGCGATGACGCTGACATCGGGGATCATGTCGCTCAGCCCGCTGTTTATCTCGGCGATCATCGGCGGGGTTGGTTGGCGTCAGGCGTGGTGGGTTCTGGCTGCCGTCGTTGCGCTCACCGTGATCCCCATTGCGCGCTTTCTCATCATCGACCGACCGTCGAGCGTTGGGCAGATCCCCGATGGAACGAAGGGTGTCGCGGTCGAGGATTTCGTGCCGCAGCGATCCTTCACCGTGAGTGAAGCAATTCGAACCGCGGCATTCTGGAGCCTGATCTCCATCACCGCGCTGGCATCGGCGTTGTCCACGGCGCTCACGTTTCACAATGTGTCGGTCATGGCCGAAGGCGGGCTCACCGAAGCTGAGGCGGCGCGAATCTTCATCCCGTTGAGCATCGGCGCCGTCTTTGCCAGCTTCGTGGTGGGTTGGCTCACCGACCGGGTGAGCTCACGAGTACTCATTCCCCTCGCTCCCCTGGCATTCGCACTCGCCGCGCTGCTGGGCACCGCAACCCAGCCCGGTGCCAGATCGCTGGTGTATGGACTCACCCTCGGCCTGGCCGGAGGTACGGTCCGGGCGTTGAGCAGCACCCTGTTTCCCAAGTGGTTCGGGGCTGACCACATCGGCTCCATCAAGGGTGTGGTCCAGACCGTCTCGGTCGCCGCGTCGGCTATTGGTCCGCTGCTGCTGTCGCTGGGCAATGACCTCAGCGACGGCTACTACCCAGCGCTGCGGTTGAGCGCGGGTATCGCTCTGGCTATTGCAATCGGCACGACATTGGTTCGCGACCCGAGCGCCGTAGCCGACTAGCGCCACCAAATTGAGTAGATTGCGACCGGTGGTCCCGCGGGTCGGGACGTAACAACAAGAAACCAGTGAGTCCCCGAGGCCACATGTATGTATTAACCCGCGCCATCGTCGGATCGGCCATCGGAATCGCGGCCGGAGTCTTCTTCGCCGTCAGCATCGCATTGCTCGACGACGCCCAAACTCCAACGTCGAGCTTTGGCGGCGTGCCGTGGATGATCATCGCCGCGGCGATCATCGGCGCCATCTATGTGCTGGCGTTCGAACCGCTGCGGGCCGATCACTTCGAAAACGTGGCCACCGGCATGGTGGTTGGGCTCATCTTCTGGTTCGGCGCCGACCTTTCGCTCCGCCCGTTCCTGCTGGGCGATGGCACAAACTGGGAGGCCGCCGACGCGTTTGACGAAGTTCCAAAGCTCATCAGCTACCTGCTGCAAGGTGGGTTCGTCGGGCTGGTGTATGGCCCCATCTACCACTACTTGGGCAAGAGCTTGGGTCTCGATCCAAAAGCCGAGCCCACACCGGCCATCAAGACTCGTGTCGTGGTCATGGGCGGCGGGTACGCCGGTGTCGCCGCAGCCCAAACC
>CAZGVQ010000544.1:0-2861 GCA_964529355.1 uncultured Acidimicrobiales bacterium | reverse complement strand
GCCCCGGCTCCGTGCTTTTGGAGGGGTTTTGCGCTGTCGCAGCAACGCAATCTTCAACTTAGTCACTAGATGACACGCTCAGCAAGAATATTCGCAAGATTCTCGCCCATTGCGGTCAATTAATTACGATTTCATGTCGAAAAGCAACGTGAATCACACGAGCAACACCGAGATGCAGTACTTCGGTTTGGCATAGTTCGTATCCGTCATCACGTGAGGTCGCCACGAGGCGATCGGGGTACGATTGCACCGTGACGATCTACAACCCACCGCTCAAAGATATTCGCTTCGTTCTCGACGAGATTGCCGAGCTCGCCGACCTGTGTACGTTCGAGTCCTTCGGCCATGTCGATAGCGACACCGTCGACGGAGCCCTGGCCGAGTCGGCGCGCCTCATGGTCGACAAGGTTGCACCCACCAACCTACCCGGCGATGTCGAAGGCAGCGTGTGGCACGAAGACGGCACGGTTACCACACCGCCGGGTTTCATCGATGCCTATGACAAGTACGTCGAGGCTGGCTGGGGCGCGGTGGCGTTTGAACCCGAGTACGGCGGTGCGGGATTCCCGTGGGTCGTGGGTCTGGCACTCCAGGAGATGCTCACCACCGCCAACATGGCGTTCTCGCTGTGCCCGCTGCTCACCCAGGGAGCTATCGACGCAATCAGCCATCACTCCGATGAGATTCAGCGCGAGACCTACCTACCCAAGATGATCACCGGCGAGTGGACCGGAACGATGAACCTCACCGAGCCCCAGGCCGGCTCCGACGTTGGAGCGCTGCGGGCCAAGGCTGAACCCAACGACGACGGCAGCTGGAGCATTACCGGGCAGAAGATCTTCATCACCTGGGGCGAACACGACATGGCCGAGAACATCATTCACCTGGTGTTGGCCCGCACGCCCGGTGCCCCTCCCGGGACCAAGGGCATCTCGTGTTTCATCGTGCCGAAGTATCTGGTGAACGACGATGGCTCGCTGGGCGAGGAAAACGATCTGCGATGTGTGTCGATCGAGCACAAGCTGGGTATCCATGCCAGTCCCACGTGTGTCATGGCCTACGGCGATAACGGTGGCGCCACCGGTTTCCTCATCGGTGAGGAAAACATGGGCATGCGTTACATGTTCACCATGATGAACAACGCTCGCCTTTCGGTAGGCCTCGAAGGACTCGCGATCGCCGAGCGTTCGTACCAACAGGCTGCCGAGTACGCCCGCGAGCGGTTGCAGGGGCGCGCCGTAGGAGCCGAGCCGGGTTCTTCCTCGCCCATCATTGAGCATGCCGATGTTCGGCGCATGCTGCTGACGATGAAGTCCCACATCGAAGCTATGCGAGGACTGTTGTACCTGGACGCCGCCAGCCTCGATCGGGCGAAGCACGGATCCGACGACGATGCTCGTGAGGCCGCCAACGATCTGGCGGCGTTGCTGACTCCGATCTCGAAATCATGGTCTACCGACCTGGGGTGCGAATTGACCGGTCTCGGTGTGCAGATCTTCGGCGGTATGGGCTTCGTCGAGGAGACCGGGGTCGCGCAGCATCTTCGCGATGCGCGGATCGCTCCGATCTATGAGGGCACCAACGGTATTCAGGCAATCGACCTTGTACTTCGAAAACTCCCGATGAAGGGCGGTGCAGTAGTGGGCGGCTTCATCGATCACATGGCTTCGCTCGAAGCCGACCTCACCGCGGCAGGCGGCGATTTTGCCGGGTTGGCGAAAGCGCTCAACGTCTCGCTGTCCGAACTGCGAGCCGCTACCACCTGGTTCCTCGAAAACAGTGCGAGCCCCAATGAGGCGCTCGCTGGTGCAACGCCGTACCTGCGATTGTTCGGCAACGTGATCGGTGGTTGGGTGCTGGCGAAGCTGGCGCTCGCGGCCTCGACCGGCGATTACGACGACGCCTTTGCGCAGGAGAAGCTGGTGAGCGCTCGGTTCTACGCCGATGCAGTGCTGCCCCTCTCGGCGGGACTACATGCGGCATCCACCGCCGGATCGGGCGATTTGTTCGCCCTCGACGCCAGCCAGTTCTAAGCGCGGGTTTGGCCCCGGAGGCCGACATCACTCAATGCTCCGAAGCTGACCCGAGATAGTGGGCTGATTTCCGCTAAATTCTTACCGTGGCGACGATACTGACTTCCATTCCAAGCCCCGGTGCCAACACGCTTGAGCTGGGTCCGCTCACCTTCAATGCCTACGGGCTCATGATCGCGCTGGGCGTGATGGCTGCTGTGCTGCTCTCCAGCAAGCGGCTTGAAGCCCGGGGCGGCAATCCCGAGGTCATCAGCTCGATCGCTCTGGTAGCGGTTCCTGCTGGCCTGGTTGGGGCGCGGTTGTATCACGTGCTCACCGATTGGCAGCGGTTCCGCGGCAATTGGGGCGACGTCTACAAGGTCTGGGAGGGCGGCCTCGGCATCCCCGGCGGTATGGCGCTCGGCATCGTTGCTGGTATCTGGGTTGCCAAACGAAAGGGCCTCGATGTCCCGACGCTGCTCGATGTGGTCGCCCCGGCTCTCCCGTTGGCGCAGGCCATCGGCCGGGTCGGAAACTGGTTCAACCAGGAGATCGTCGGAGGTCCCACCGACCTGCCGTGGGCGCTCGAAATCGACGAAGCGAATCGGCCTGCCGAATTCCTGAACGAACCAACATTTCACCCCACGTTCCTCTACGAAGCGCTGTGGAACCTGGCGCTCGTCGCCGTCCTTCTGCGCGTGGACCGCTCCGGCAAGCTCAAGCGAGGCCGACTGATCTGGTTGTACGTGTTCGGGTACGGCCTCGGTCGACTCTGGATCGAAGCGATCCGAAGCGATGAGGCATCGATCGTTCTTGGCCTGCGGGTCAATATCTGGCTCAGCCTGGCGT
>CAZGVQ010000543.1:0-2891 GCA_964529355.1 uncultured Acidimicrobiales bacterium | reverse complement strand
CCGACCATGCAATCGACATTGAGGCCACCAGCGCAATCACCGTCGCCGACATTGCCGACCCAACAGCGTTCGATCGATGCCAAGCCTTCACCGAGCGCTTCGAGACATCAGGCGGCTCGATCTCGGCCACCATCGAATACGGTGCCGATGGCCTGCCACTGGCCGACGTCGGTGCCACCGTCGGGGAGTTCGTCACGCCCGGCGTGGTGGTGCTCTGTGCCAACCCGGCCGACCTTCGGGTGATCACCCGTCAGCTGCGCGAACTCGGCCCGGTGCCGATCATGCTCGGAAGCGAGGGCGACACCCTTTTCTGGTTGCAGGGCCAGCCCGACTTAAGCGACACGTGGTTCGTGTCGTCATCATCGCTGTATGGACTTCGTAGTCAGGTTGAGACCGACTACATCCGTTCGCTCAGCCCAGCGCCGTCCGGTAGCGCTGACCTGTTGGTTTCCGCGTCGTTCCTGGCCTTTGTAGGAGCCGCCGAGGCCACCGGATCGCTCGACGGGGCGGATCTTGCCGAACACCTCAGCGTGGTGGGGGCCAGCGACTACCTCATCACCTCGGCGAGCTTTGGCGACGAGAACGCGTTCACTCCGCAAGGGCTGGCCATCGTTGCGGTGGCAAACGGATTTCCATCGCTCTTGACGGTGCTCGACCCGGCAGCGCCGCCGGCACCGGCACCCCCTCCCGTACCCACCACTCTGGTTCCCCCCGCTACGACCGTTCCGGGCTAAAGCTGCGCTACGTTGACAGCATGGAAATCGCAGACTCAGCGCTGGAGCTGATCGGGAACACCCCGCTTGTCCGGCTCCCCAAGATCGGAGCCGGCCTGGCCGGAGATCTGGTGGCCAAACTCGAGTTCACCAATCCGGGCGGCAGCTCAAAGGACCGACCCGCCGTCACGAT
This sequence comes from uncultured Acidimicrobiales bacterium, assembly GCA_964529355.1. Lineage (GTDB taxonomy): Bacteria > Actinomycetota > Acidimicrobiia > Acidimicrobiales > SHLQ01 > CALLQB01. The sequence goes on along the minus strand of CAZGVQ010000543.1, from coordinate 1,985 downwards.
GATCGACGCGGCCGAAGAGGCCGGGCTCCTCAAACCTGGGGGCACGATCATCGAGCCGACATCAGGCAACACGGGTGTCGGCTTGGCCATCGTCGCCGCGCAGCGCGGCTATAAGACGATCTTCGTTATGACCGACAAGGTCAGCCCCGAAAAAGTCGACCTGCTCAAGGCCTACGGTGCCGACGTTGTGGTGTGTCCCGTGGCGGTGCCACCCGAAGACCCCGAGTCGTACTACTCGACTGCCGAGCGTCTGGTCGCCGAGACCCCGGGTGCCTATCGACCGAACCAATATGACAACCCCCACAACCCGCGGGCCCACTACGAAGGCACGGGCCCTGAGATCTGGCGTCAAACCGAGGGAAACATCACCCACTTCGTGGCCGGAGCTGGAACCGGTGGCACGCTTAGCGGAACCGCCCGGTACCTCAAAGAGAAGAACCCCGACATTCAGATCATCGCCGCCGACCCGGAAGGTTCGGTCTACTCCGGCGGTTCGGGTCGGCCCTACCTGGTCGAGGGGGTGGGCGAAGACTTCTGGCCCACCACCTATGACCCGAGCCTGGTCGACCGCACGATTGCCGTACCCGACATCGAATCGTTCCTCATGGCCCGCCGAGTCACCCAGGAAGAGGGCATCTTCATAGGTGGGTCAGGTGGCACCGCGGTTCAGGCGGCGGTGCAGGTGGCATCAGAAGCCAAATCCGGCGACCTCGTCATGGTGTTTATCCCCGACAGCGGCCGCGGCTACCTCTCGAAGGTGTTCAACGACGAGTGGCTCGCAAACTTCGGATTCGTCACCGCCGACGGTCCCATCGTGCGCGACGTTCTCGAGAGCAAGAAGAACGGCGTCGCCGACCTGATCTACGTGTTCCCCGACATCACCGCCCGCAAGGCCATTGAGGTCATGCGAGAGAACGGCGTGTCGCAGTTGCCGGTCGCCAAGGGCGAGATGCCCCTGGCCGAGGCCGAGGTAAGCGGCGCGGTCAGCGAGCTGCGGTTGATGGAACTGGCATTTGAAGACGGCGGAATCCTCGATCGGACCGTTGAAGAAGTAATGGATCCCAAGCTGCCGACCATCGGTATCGGCCAACCGCTGAACCAGGTGGTGAGCATGCTCGAGTCCTGCCCAGCCGTGGTGGTTCTCGATGGCGGGCGGCCGCGACACGTCATCAGCCGAACCGATGTGCTTTCCTTCCTGTCTCCCGCCAGCGAGATCGATCAGATTTGATGACCACCCAAGACCCTTTTGACCCTTTTGCGAATCCCGAGGGATTCGGCTTCGAGACCCGGGCCATCCGTGCCGGACAGCCGCACGACGCCCAAACCGGCGCGGTCACGATGCCCATCCATCAATCCACCACCTTCGCTCAGGAGGCCGTGGGAGAGCACAAGGGTTTCGAATACTCGCGAACCGGCAACCCTACCCGCCACGCACTCGAGCAGTGCCTGGCATCGCTCGAAGAGGCTCGCTTCGGCCGATCGTTCGCCAGCGGAATGTCGGCCACCGACGCCATCTTGCGCTACCTGCGTCCGGGCGACCACCTCATCCTCGGCGACGACGCCTACGGCGGCACCTTTCGGCTGATCTCGCGGGTGTATGGCGAAGCGGGCATCGAGTACTCAGCGGTCGACCTGACCGATCCCGACGCGCTCGCCGCTGCCTGGCAACCCAACACCAAGCTGGTGTGGCTCGAGACGCCCACCAATCCACTGCTCACGGTTTTCGATATCTCGGCGATTGCCGATGTGGCGCACGCCAACGATGGCATCTGCGTGGTGGACAACACCTTCGCGACTCCCTACCTTCAGCAGCCCTTGCGCCACGGCGCCGACATCGTCACCCACTCGGTCACCAAGTACCTCGGTGGCCACAGCGATGTCGTCGGCGGGTTTGTTGCAACCAACGACGAAGAAACCGATGCCCGGCTCGGCTTCATCCAGAACGGAGCCGGTGCGGTACCTGGCCCGATGGACTGCTTCCTGAC
>CAZGVQ010000542.1:0-2893 GCA_964529355.1 uncultured Acidimicrobiales bacterium | reverse complement strand
CCATTGGGCATGATCACTGCGCTACCGGTGCTGTCGACCGGAGTCGCCTCGGCTATCTCGGCGGTGTTGGTGATTGAGTCGGGGGCATCGGCATCGACGGTCATCGTGATGTCGATGGTGGCCGAGCTGCCAGCGGCCAGCGTTCCGGGCAGCGGTGCGACGGCGCCGTTGCTGGTAATCGTCCAGGCCGGGTCATTCAAGGTCAGGCCATTGGGGACGTAATCGATGATCTGAATGTCGCTGACCGGGAACGAGCCCTGGTTGACCACGGTGAGGGTGAAGGTGACCTCGTCGCCGGGATGAATCTCGGCATTGTTGGTGCCGTCGTCCAACTGCTTGGTCAGGGCGACGTCGTACACCGGCTGCCAGAAGCCGAAGTCGACCGTGAGGTTCTCGTTAAGGTCGGGCGTGGCGGCATCGTTGTCGGGGTTCTCACCCAGAGGTTCACGATCGCCCAGGGTTACCGGGCCGCTGAGGACAAACCCGTCGACCGGAGTTCCTTCGTCATCGCTGTCGATGTCGTCGTTGGGGTCATTGCTTGTCGGATCCGATGACAGGGTGCCGTGGAGCGGACCGCCGACATCCCAGTTCTCACCCGGAACACCGACCACGTAGTCGCCCGGCTCAAGGTCGTCGAACAGGTAGAAACCAAAGCCATCGGTGGTGGTTCTGGCCACCCCATCGGCGGCGGTGATTTGGCCATCGCCATCGAGGTCGTCGGGTTCACCATCGCCGTCAGCGTCGGTAAACAGCACCACCGATACTCCGGCAATGCCTTCCTCGCCCGGGTCGATGACACCGTTGTTGTCCTCGTCAAACCACACCTGGTTGCCCACGCTGTAGGTGGGCGGTTCGACCAGAGCGGTGTCGACGTCGTCGTCATTGTTCGGGTCGACGACTGCGGGCATGGGCGAACCGTCGGGGTTCAACGGCGTCGATGCCGAAATCTCTGCCGCGTTCTGAAGAGCGCTCAGGTCGGCGCCTTCGGCAATGGTGAGTGTTACCGGAATCGTCACGGCCTCGCCGCCAGCGAGAACGCCGCCGAGGGTCACTGATCCGTCGGTGCCAGTCGCGGCCCAGGTGTAGGGCAGGGCGACGTCGCCTCCGGTGGTTCCAGCAGGATTGTCGGCCACAACAAAGGGCAGCCAGAGCGCGGTGTCGACGGTGTCGAGCACCGAGACGGCGTCGGCGGGCGTGGTGCCCTGGTTGATCACGGTAAGGGTGAAGGTGACGTTCTGACCGTTCACAACCGGGAGACTGGTGACGTCGGCATCGATCACTTTGGCCAGCGCCAGATCGAAGTCAGCCACCACGTCGACCGCAGCGGGATCATGGTCGTCTTCGTCGGCACCGCCGGGGCCGGTCGAGTTATCGGTGGCGTCGTCGGTGGCGTCGCCCGGCGCGGCTGGCTGGTTGTCGTCGCCGGGGTCGTCGTTGGGGGTGGAATCCAGGTCGTTGCCGTCGTCGGCGGAGATCTCGGCCCAGTTCACCGAGGATCCGGTGGATGCTCCATCGGCGGTGAGGGTTATCGGAATCTCCACCTGTTCGCCGACCGCGATGCTGGACACGATGATTTCGGCCGTGCCGTCGCCGTTGTCGCTCCACGCCGAGTCGCTGAGCGTGAAGCCGGCTGGCAGGTAGTCGGTGACGACGATGTTGGTGCCATCGACGGTGCCCTGGTTGGTCACCGTGATCGTGAAGGTCACGTTGTCGCCGGCCACGATCTGACCATCGGTGGACTGGCCGTCGGCACTTGTGTCCGAGCTGTAGACCTTGGTGAGGGCCAGGTCGTACGCGTCGACCTGCACACCGGCGATGTCATGGTCGTCCTCGTCGGCGCCGCCCGGGCCATCTTCGTTGTTCGTGACGTCATCGGTGTCGTCGCCCGGCGCAGCCGGCTGATTGTCGTCGGTGGCATCGGTATCGGGAACCGAGTCGATGTCGTCGCCGTCATCGCTCGAGACCTCGGCAATGTTGATGAGATCGCCAGCGCTGGGCGAAACGGCTCGGTAGGTGATGGTGAGGCTGGTTGACGCGCCTGCAGCGAGCGGGCCGCCGGTGGTCGTTGCCGTGCCATCGCCGTTGTCGATCCAGCCGCCACCGACCAGTACGAATCCGGCCGGCGGGGTGTCGGTTACCTCGAAGGTCGCCGCGTCGATTGTGCCCTGGTTGGTCACCGTGATCGTGAAGACCACGTCGTCGCCGATCTGGATGAGGCCATCGGTGGCGTTGCCGTCGACGCTGGTGTCGGCGGTGTACGCCTTGGTGAGGGCGAGGTCAAAGATGGCCACGGTGATGCCCGCAACATCATGGTCGTCCTCATCAGCGCCACCCGGACCAGCCGAGTTATCGATCGAGTCGTCGGTGTCGTCGCCCGGCGCTGCGGGCTGATTGTCGTTCCCTTGATCGGTATCAGGAGTCGAATCGACATCATCGCCATCATCGGCGGAGATCTCGGCCCAGTTCTCGAGCGCTCCCGGAACGATGGTGTCGACCGTGGTGGTAATGGTGAGATCGATCGACGCTCCGGCAGCGAGCGGCCCGGCGCCGATGGTTGCCGTGCCGTCAGGGTTGGCGGTCCAGGCGGTGTCGTTCAACACGAAACCGGTCGGCAGATAGTCGGTGACCTCGAAGGTTGCCGCGGCGATCGTGCCCTGGTTGGTGACCGTGATCGTGAAGGTCACATCGGAGCCCGGCTGGGCAACCGCGTCGGTGGTATCGCCAAAGGTGTCCGACGTGTAGACCTTGGTCAGCGCAAGGTCATAGGAGCCAACGGTGACGGGCGCCGGGTCGTGGTCGTCCTCATCAGCACCATCCGGACCTGTCGAATTATCGACGACATCATCGGTGTCATCACCCGGCGCATCCGGCTGATTGTCATTGCCCTGATCCG
>CAZGVQ010000541.1:0-2907 GCA_964529355.1 uncultured Acidimicrobiales bacterium | reverse complement strand
CCTACAACGAGACCGACCGAACCCTCGACCCCTACAAGCTCTCGTTCCTGCGCGGCCACTGGTATCTGATCGGCTTCGATCATCTTCGCGAGGACGAGCGGCAGTTTCGGGTCGACCGGATTGTCGGGGTGGTGGAGGTGCAGGGCGCGGCCACCACCGAACGCCCGGACGGACCAAGCAACGATCGGGCCGAGTCCTGGGAGCTCGGCGACGAAGAACCGATTCTGGCGCGCCTTCTGGTCGATGCTGATCAGGCCGGCTGGGCCAAGCATTACCTGGGCCGCGATGCCGTGGTGGCTAGTCACCCCGATGGGTCCGCAGAATTCGAGCTGACGGTGCGCAACAGCGAAGCATTCCGGTCCTTCGTTCTGACCTTTCTCGAACACGCCGAACTCCTGTCGCCCCCCGACCTTCGCGATGACCTCGTGTCGTGGCTGCAACAACTTCACGCGGCGGCATCATGAGCCGGCTCAGCGCGTCGGATCGGGTCACCCGCCTCCTCGCGGTCATCCCTTGGGTGGCGAGTCGCCCGGGCGTGCACCTTGATGAGATCGCCGAGCGCTTCGACTACCCCCGAGCCAACCTCGAGGCCGATCTGCTGGAAGCGGTGCAGTTTGTTGGCGTGTACCCGTTTACGCCCGACACGATGATCGAGGTCACCCTCGACGACGACCAGGTATGGATCCACTATGCCGACTGGTTCGCCAAGCCATTGCGCCTCACCGCCGAGCAGGCGGTCGCCCTCATGGCAGCGGGGGAGTCGGTGCTTGCGCTTTCGGGGGACGACAACGGCCCTCTTCTGGGTGGTCTGACCAAGCTCGGCGCTGCGCTTGGGGTCGATCAGGGACTCGACATTCGGTTGGGAAGCGCTCCTGAGGAAACGCTCGACCTGCTGCGCACCGCCGTCACCGACCATCGGGTTGTCGAACTCGACTACTACACCTTTGGTCGCGACGAGCGGACGCATCGCTCGATCGAGCCGACCCGATTCTTCGCTGACGAGGGCAAATGGTACGTGTCGGCCCACTGTCGTCTGGCCGATGACGAGCGGGTCTTCCGTGTGGATCGCATCGTCGATGCCAAGCTGCTGGACGAGACCTTTGCATCCCGGGGCGAGGGGGGCGTGGGCGTATTCACCGCCCGCGACGACGACCCGCGCGTGACTCTTGAGGTCACCGCTGATGCGGCCTGGGTCGTGCAGCAGTACCCGAACGAGGGCGTCGAGGAGCTCGACGACGGCGGATTCCGTCTGACCCTTGCGGTAGCTGCGATCCCGTGGCTAGAACGGCTGTTGATTCGCCTCGGATCGGCGGCGCGTATCGTCGATGGCGACCCATCGGTTCCGCCCGACCTGGTGCGAGGCACCGCTGAGCGGGTTTTGGCGAGATATCAGGCGACACAATGAGGTTACTTACGAGCGTTCAGCTTGTATGGTCATATCATCGTGTCTAGTGACCCCGTTCTCCCTGACGAGCCCTCGTTGGCTCTTGACAGCCCTGACTTTGCAGAGCGGATAGCGGCAAGAGCCAAAGAGCGGCTCGCCCAGCAAAACGGCGTCGAGACGCCGACCCCTGCGCCAGCCGCTGCAGAAAGCCGTCAGGCTGGCGTTGCCCACTTTGGCGCCGGTCCGGACGCCCCGGCCTCCGTGGCCCCTTCGGCCGCCACGGTCGAGGTGCCGACGGTTGAGGCACCCGTGGTTGAGGCACCCACTGTTGACCCACCCACTGTTGACCCATCCGCTGTTGAGGCACCCGCTGTCGACGCACCGAATATCGAAGTGCCGAACGCCGACCTACCGAACGCCGACCCGACTCCCGGAGAGCCTGTGGCCAAGGTTGCCCCCGCTCCGGCCGAGACAATCCGAGCGGAGACCAAGCTGCCAGAAGCGGATACGGCGGCGACCGTGCCGCTGAACGGCGCTGTAGACGACATGGTAAACGGGAGTGTAAACGGCACGGTAAACGGCACGGCAAACGCACCGCAGAGCCGCAATCCCGACACGCTGTGGTCCGAAGCACCCGAGGTCGACACGCGACCCGCAGAGGCGCCCCGCCCCCAGGTAGCGCCTTCTTCGGCCGCCGCCGTTGCGTCGGCCCCATCCGCAGCAGCGGTCGCCACACAACCATCGGCTTCCGACGGCCCAACCAACGCCGCCGCCCCCGGACCGGTCGACGGCGCTGCTCCCGGCGAACCGCTCGCCACCCGCCCCGAGGACGACTACGACGTCATTAATCCGCGCCTCCGTTCGCTTATCGAGTGGGCGGTCGTTGTGGCCGGCGCACTGGCCGTGGCACTGGTCATCAAGACGTTCCTGCTCCAGGCATACTTCATCCCGTCGCCATCGATGGAAGCCACGCTGGTCGAGGACGATCGGGTGCTGGTCAACAAACTCAGTAAGGCCGCCAACCGCGGCGACGTCATGGTCTTCAAGCGCGAAGTCGTCAACCCCGCCGACCCCGAGGACCTCATCAAACGGGTCATCGCCCTCGAAGGCGAAACCATCGAGGCCCGAGACGGCACGGTATTCATCGACGGCCAGATGCTCCAAGAGCCTTACGTCGAGAATGGAATCGCCACGTTCGGACCGGTATGGACCGAGGTCTGCACCAACGAACGAGGCGACGGAAATTCCTGCACCGTCCCCGACGGTGGCCTCTTCATGATGGGCGACAATCGCCAAAACTCAAGAGACAGCAGATTCTTCGGCCCAATACAACGAGACCAACTCGTCGGCAGAGCCTTCATAAAGGTCTGGCCACTCGGAGACATCGAAGCGCTGTAGTTCTGGTCGTTCGCTCGCAAGCTCGCTCGAGTTCTTTCTGGTCGTTCGCTCGCAAGCTCGCTCGAGTTCTTTCTGGTCGTTCGCTCGCAAGCTCGCTCGAGTTCTTTCTGGTCGTTCGCTCGCAA
>CAZGVQ010000540.1:0-2919 GCA_964529355.1 uncultured Acidimicrobiales bacterium | reverse complement strand
TGTTTTTCGAGCTGTTTTTCGAGCTGTTTTTCGAGCTTTGCAGGTGCGCTATGAAACGGGTGGAGTTTCTGCGCCCGCTGATTCATCATATCGTCGTGACCATATCATCTCAACCAGCCATTTGCAGTAGCCGGGTAACAATGAAGCTAACAAAAATAGAAACGTATACCAACGAGTTTGTCTGCTTCGTCAAGACAACCACCGAAGATGGCAGTGAAGGCTGGGGGCAGGTCGCACCCTACTACGCAGACATAACCGCGACTGTTTTGCACAGAATGGTAGCGCCGCATGTGCTGGGTCTGGACGTGTTTGCTATAGATGCGTTGGTCGATTTAGTCACAGAGCGTGAGCACAAGTTTCCAGGCTCGTTCCTGCGACGTGCCATTGGTGGAATCGATACCGCATTGTGGGACATGCGCGGCAAGCTTGAAGACAAGCCAGTTTGCGAGTTAATCGGCGGCACACCGGGTCAGGTTCGAGCCTATGCATCATCGATGAAACGTGACATCACTGCTAAAGATGAAGCTGCCCGGTTACTGCAACTGAGAGATGAGTTTGGGTTTGATGCCTTCAAGTTTCGCGTAGCGGCAGAGTGTGGTCACGACATCGATGAGTGGCCGGGCAGGACTGAAGAGATTGTACCCGTGGTACGTAATGCACTTGGCGATGACGCCGCATTACTGGTCGATGCTAACTCCGGTTATTCGCCAACGCGTGCGATAGAGGTTGGAAATATGCTGCAGGACTTCGGTGTTAGCCACTTTGAGGAACCTTGCCCTTATTGGCTCTATGATCAGACCAAACAGGTGACTGATGAATTGGCGCTTGATGTAACCGGTGGTGAGCAGGACTGCGAGTTGCAAAACTGGCAGCGCATGATTGATATGAAAGCGGTCAATATTGTACAGCCCGATGTGTGCTACCTGGGAGGGTTGACCAGAACCCTGAGGGTTGCCGATATGGCCCACAAGGCGGGTATTCCGTGCACCCCGCACTGCGCCAACCTGTCAATGGTTACCCTGTTTACCATGCACTTGCTCCGCGCTATTCCTAATGCCGGTAAGTATCTTGAGTTTTCTATTGAAGGCGCTGACTACTACCCGTGGCAGTATGGTTTATTTGTTGAATCGCCTTATGCTATATCCAATGGCCGCGCTACAGTCACGGATAAGCCTGGGTGGGGTGTAGAAATCAGACCAGACTGGCTGGAAAAGTCCACCTGCCAGGTCAGTGAAGTATAAGGATGGTGTCGTACTAACCAACGGTCCGGTACCCCGGTACCACAGCCTGCATTCAATTGGTTCAATATCATTTGCGACACAGGTCTAACTACCGGTCTGTTTAATACAGTTTAACAGCAAAACTGAGAGTCTGGTTTGCCGATGACGGTTCAGGCTCGCAAGCGGGTGCCGCTCCACCACCCCGACAGCGAAAGCGCACGTTGTCAAAACAATAATTATAACTTTTATATTAGAAGGAGTAGCGCTTATGAGTACGGCAGCAGCTGATATCTATGATGCCCCCCAGGCGGATCTTGGACTGGAAGTACCGACCGAGCAATCCGGACTGTTCGGATTTAAAGGACGCCTCAGTGTTCTCGGTTATATGGCTCGTAGTGCCATTCTAATTCTTGCGATGGCAGCTCTCGCAATGGGTATGTTTTTCTCTGTAGGCGGAATGTCTGCACTGACTTCAGATTCATTGTCGACCGGTGCTATGCCAATTCTGATGGGCGTACTGGCACTTGGTTTTATTCCTCTGTTCTGGATTGGTTTTGCGTTGTTGGCCAAACGCCTGCACGATATGAATCGAAGTGGCTGGTGGATGTTGCTGACGTTTGTACCGATACTTGGAATGATTTACGCGCTGTATATTTCACTGAACCCGGGTAAGCCAGAGGGTAATCGATTTGGACAGCACAATCCGGCTGAGGGTTGGGAGAAGCCGGTTGGTATAATCGGTATCGTGCTGACGGTTTTGATGATCGGTGGATCGCTCGTTATCGACGGAATGTCAATGCTTGGCATGTTGGGATAACCAATAACCAAACTGTGAAGCACAGGGGCTGTTGACCGCGTTGGTTAACAGCTCACTCTGCAACGCTTTACAAAGGGGGCCTTAACGGGCCCTTTTTGCGTTTTACAGCCCGCTTTCGTTTTGATAGGGCGTTCCCGAGGTGTTGTAAAAAAAGGGTTGTTTGAAAAAGTTCCCCCACGTTTGAGAACCTGATCAAGCTCCCGACCACATTTGCACAGAATCACAGTGTTCTGAGAGTTTGATAGTTCTGCATCTGTAAAGGCATCTGCGCGGATGCCGTTGCCCTTTGATACAAGCAGTTGCGCAAGTTGTTCGATAACAAGAAAAATGAAAGGGTTAGCGCAGATGAGTACTTCAGTTGTCCCTGTTATCCCAGATCTCCGCTCCGTTGGTGTCGTCGACTGTGTCGTGGTTAAAGCGTAGCGAATGGACACCACGGTAACAGTCGATACACCGGAGGGTGTGGAAATAGAGCTTAACATTGCCGGTCCGATTGTGCGTGCAATGGCCTGGCTGGTGGATTTCGCACTTCGTATAGTCGTCTATATTGTTCTGTTCTTCGTACTTGTTTTCACCGTGCCTTCTTATTCCGAAATGGGATTGATGTCCGGCGTGTTAAGTATTTCTGCCTTCCTGCTTGAATGGTTATATCCAACCCTGTTTGAAGGGTTGACCGGAACAACGCCGGGTAAGAGATGGGCCGGCATTAGAGTGCTGCAGGATGATGGCACGCCATTGACATTTCCATCCGCGATTATTCGAAACTTCCTGCGCGCCGTCGATTTTCTGCCGCTGCTGTATGCCACGGGGCTCGTGGCAATGAATAACAATCGACGCTTTCAGCGCCTGGGCGATCTTGCGGCCGGAACACTGGTGGTATAC
>CAZGVQ010000539.1:0-2933 GCA_964529355.1 uncultured Acidimicrobiales bacterium | reverse complement strand
TACCCTCGACGAAGTCGAGGTCCATGCCGAAGGTGTTCGACTCTTCAACGGTTACAACGCCGTCCTTGCCGACCTTGTCGATGGCGTCGGCGATGACCTTACCGATGGACTCATCGGCGGCCGAGATGGATGCGACGCTGGCGATCTGAGCCTTCGAGGAGGCAACAGGTACAGCCTGGCTGAGAACCGAGTCGACGGCTGCAGCGGTTGCTGCTTCGATGCCGCGCTTGAGGCCCATGGGGTTCGCACCAGCGGCAACGTTGCGGAGACCTTCGCGGACGAGGGCCTGAGCAAGAACGGTTGCGGTGGTGGTTCCGTCACCGGCTACGTCGTTGGTCTTGGTTGCGACCTCTTTGACGAGCTGGGCGCCCATGTTCTCATACGGGTCTTCGAGCTCGATCTCACGGGCGATGGATACACCATCGTTGGTGATGGTCGGAGCACCGAACTTCTTGTCGAGGACAACGTTTCGACCTTTGGGGCCGAGGGTGACCTTGACGGCGTCAGCGAGCTTGTTTACGCCCGCCTCGAGACCGCGGCGGGCCTCGTCATCAAACTTCAGAATTTTTGACATGTGTGAGTTCCTTACTTCACGATCGCGAGGACATCGCGTGCATTGAGGATGAGAAGATCTTCGCCGGCCGAGGAAATCTCGGTGCCGCCGTACTTGCTGTAAACGACGGTGTCGCCTTTGCCGACATCCATCGGGATGAGTTCGCCCGAGGTCTCGGAACGACGTCCGGGTCCAACAGCCAGGACTTCGCCCTGCTGGGGCTTCTCCTTGGCCGAGTCGGGGATAACGAGGCCACTAGCCGTGGTCTCTTCGGATTCTGCGGGCCGCACAACAATGCGGTCCTCAAGGGGTTGCAGGTTCATACTTCGCCTCCATGGCGGTTAGCACTCTCAATAAGCGAGTGCTAACTCTACGGAATCGAACGAACACTATGCAACGTCAGCGAGGGTATTTCGCGAAGAAGTGGCACCGAGTGTGACCAACGCAACTCGTGAGGGCGATTTTTCACGTCGATTGGCCGCGATTCGAAGCGCAAGAAGCCCGATTGCGACCGCTACCAACGAACCCCCAAGAAACCCGAAAACCGCCTGACGTTCGGGGAGCGGCGCTACCGGATCACTGAGGCTGAACGGCTCGGTTACGACCTGCGGCACCACCTCGGATCGATCGAACAGACCGAGGTTGATCTTGGCGAGGCGAACCGAGTCGATGGCCGTTCGCACCGAGGCTTTCTCCTGAAACAGCGCCGTCAGTTGCGCCGAACCCTCAGCGGTCCCGAGCGCGGAGATGCTGGCCTCGATAACAGCGAGTTCCTCGATCAGGCTCTGCTCGAGCTCCGAATATGCCTGCAGCGCCGGGTTGGGTGTGGCTGCCAACAACTCCGCCTCGGCCAGGTACCGCGAGGTGGCCGATTCGACCACCGAGAGGGCTGTTTCGGGTTGCGCATGGCGATACTCGAACTGCAGGATCTGGGTGCCGGGCACCTGCCCAGCGTCCCAGTTCGATTCGAACTCATCGATGGAGATGCCATGCGCGATCGCCACGGGCTCGATGAGCGTGCGGCTCTTCACCCGCTCGGACTCGGTCTCCACCCAGCTCGAACCCTGGTACTGCACCTGCGACCGGGCGGCGAACATCGTAGGACCCTGATTGGCAGCGGCGTAGGCGAGTTGGGTGGCCAACACCACGACGACGGTTGCGAGCAGCACGATCGCCACGATGGTCGCGGGTTCGGGCCGGGCGCGGAAAACGGTTTCGGTCGGAGCCAAATTTGAAGCCGTTGTTGAAGCCATTGTTCAACCATGGCCGTCGGCTCACCGCCGAACTTTGAGATCCTGTGCAGAGATGCGGCAGATCTGGTTAAGGCCTACCGGGAGACGTGACTCGACCCGGTAGCGACCCGGTCGGCTTTCCGTCGAGCACCGCCGGTACGCCGTTGACGATCGTTGCGTTGACCCCAACCGGCCACGCCTTGAACCGTCCCGCGCCACCCGGAAGATCCCGCACGAACTCCTTGCGGCCGGCATCGATCCGTTCGGGGTCGAAGATGAAGACGTCGGCCGGCCGCCCGGGCTCGAGCGTTCCACGACCCGACAATCCGAGGATGGCCGCGGGCACCTGAGTGATTTGGCGAATGCCATCCTCGAGACTCCACACCTCGCGATCGAGCACCCAGTTTCGCAAGAACCACGAGCTCCAGTCCGACGCATCATCGCGCGCCAGGTGGGCTCCCCCATCGGATGTCCCGATGATCATCCGGGGATCCTGTTGGGCTTCGCGGACGGCAACGGCCCACTCGTCGGTCTCCCAGTTCCAGCGGAAGCCGGTACCGAGGTCCTCCGATACCGCGAGATCGAGCATGACATCGGCCGGGGGTTTGCCTTCCGCCGAGGCGATGTCGGCGATCGACCGGCCGAGGAACGGTCGGTTGGCGTCGTGCACCACGCTCTGCACAAAGACCGTCTCCCACAGGGGAGGCGGCGTGGTGGTGCCGAGCTCGGGGTCGCGGTTGTAGTTCTCGACCGCCGAGCGCAGCACCTCGCGAGTAGCGGGATTTTGCAACGCCGCCATCCGGTCGTCGAACGGAAGCGCCAGCATCTCGACCCATGAGGGCACCGAAAGGTAGAGCTGGTTTTCGGGGCCGATGGTGAGGGGTCGGTCTGGCGGTCGGGTGATGAGGATGTTGTAGATCGGCGTGCCGTTGTCGCGGGCCCGATTGAGAAACGTCTGTGCTCGATCCCAGGTGGCGGTGGGCGCATCGGTCTTGTTTCGTCCGCCGAGTCCCTGGACGATGATTGGCAGACCCGACCGCTCGCCGAGCGCGATGCAATAGGCCTCGTCCTCGTCGTCGATTCCGCCGATAGCGCTGGCCGGCAGATACGTGATGGAGCCGCCACCCACGCTGCCAGCCGCTTCGGCC
>CAZGVQ010000538.1:0-2972 GCA_964529355.1 uncultured Acidimicrobiales bacterium | reverse complement strand
CTTGCCGCCGACCTCGACCAGAACACCAAACCGTCCGATGACCTTTGCATCGTCGGCGATTTCAACATCGCCCCCGACGATCGCGACGTCCATGACCCGAAGGTGCTCGAAGGGGCCACCCACGGCAGTAAGCCCGAGCGCGATCGACTTCAGGCGCTCCTCGACTGGGGTCTCGAGGATGTGTTCCGGCTGCATCACGAGGAAGCGGGCCTGTACTCGTGGTGGGATTACCGCGGTGGCAACTTCCACAAACGAATCGGCATGCGCATCGACCTGTTGCTCACCAGCGCGTCGGTTACCGAGCGGGCAACCCGGGTATTGGTCGAGCGGAACGCCCGCAAGGGAAAAGATCCCAGCGATCATGCACCCGTATTGGTCGACCTAGTCTGACCACGCGACAATCGTCGCCAGCTAGCCATGCTCATCCCCATTGAAGAACACTCACTGCTGATCTTTTGGATTCAGCTTCTGGTGCTCGTTGCCGTGGCCAGAATCCTCGGAGCGCTCATGCGCCGGGTGGGTTTGCCTTCGGTCATTGGCGAACTCGGCGCTGGCCTGATTCTCGGCCCTTCGGTGTTCGGAAGAGTGTGGCCGTGGGGGTTCCACGAGTTTCTGCCCGGTGACGAAGCCGGTTCCGCTGCCCTTTTGGCCATCGCCTGGGTCGGTGTGGCGCTTTTGCTGGTCGTCACCGGGTTCGAGACCGACCTTGCGCTCATCGCCCGTCTGGGCCGCGCCGCCATCCTCGTCACGGCGTTCAGTCTGATCCTGCCGTTCTTCGGTGGTCTCGGCGTGGGCTATCTGTTGCCCGACGTGTTTGTGGGAGGTGGCCTCGAGGGCGAAGGAGGCGATCGCACCACCTTTGCGCTCTTCGTCGCGCTCGCGCTCAGTGTTTCGTCGCTGGCCGTCATCGCCAAGATCCTGTCCGAGCTGGGCCTCATGCGGCGTGACTTCGGCCAGATCACCGTGGCCGCTGGGATGTCCAACGATGTGGCGGGTTGGGTGTTGCTGGCCATTTTCGCCGGGTTGGCTTCGTCGGGCGGTTTCGATGTGGTCGAGCTGGCCAAGACGCTCGGCGGGCTGGTGGTGTTCACCGTGGTGGCCTTCACCATCGGTCAACGGCTCATCGACAACAGCCTCAAAAGCCTCCTCAGGACCGATCGCGACGTCACCGGCGCACTCACCGTTGCCGTCATCACGATGTTGGCGTTCGGCGTCGTCACCCAATACCTCGGGGTCGAAGCGGTGCTCGGCGCCTTCGTCGCCGGGGTCGTGCTCAATCGGTCGCGATTCCAGAACCCCGAGGTCCTGCATCATCTCGAGTCGCTGACCAACGTGTTCTTTGCCCCCATCTTCTTTGCGACCGCGGGGCTTCGTGTCGACTTGGGTCTGCTCAACAACGGGGAGGCGTTGTTCTGGGCGGGCATTGTGCTCATCGTTGCCATAGTGGCCAAGTTCGTGGGCGCCTACATGGGCGGCGTCACCGCCGGTCAGTCGCGGCGGGCCGGAACCGCCCTGGGCGCGGGCCTCAACGCCCGCGGCGCGCTCGAAATCGTCATCGCCACCGTGGCCCTTGGCCTGGGCGTGTTCAACGACACCGCCTACACCGTCATCGTGCTGGTTCCGATGGTCACCACGGTCGTCGCCTCGGTATCGCTGCGCTACGTCGTGCGCGACTGGCTCGGCTCTGAAGAGGAACAGCTTCGTCTCGGGCGCGAGGAAGCGCTGGCCAAGAACCTCATTGTCAAGGCCGACCGGCTTCTGCTTCCGTCGATGGGTGGCCCGGCCTCCATCGCCGCCGCCCAGGTGCTTCAGTTCTCCTGGCCAACCGAAGCGCCCGTGTCGGTCATTTCGGTCGAAGGACCTGTTGGTTCCTCAGAGGGAGGCGCAGCGGGCGGAACAGGGAAAACAGCTGAACGGGTCGAGGCGGCTGATATCACCGTGCTCCGAAACGTGCTGTTCGAGCGCGAGATCGAGCACCGAACGGTGGTTGGCGACACAACCAGCGAGAGCGTGGCCGCTGAGATCGCAGCCGAGGCCAAGTTGGGATACGGAGCCATCGTCGTAGGTGTGGCCGTAGACCATGAAGGTGGTCTCCTGTCGCCCATGGTCGACCGCCTCCTCCAAAGCAGCACGGTGCCGGTCATCATCGTCCGTCGGGCCCGCAACCTCGATCGACCGCTGCCTGGCGCCTTCACCCGGGCGTTGGTGCCGGTCACCGGAACCGCATCGTCCAAAGCGGCCCAGGAGATCGCGTTCGGCATCAGTGAAGATCTGGGTACCGAATTGCTGCTGAGCCACGTGGTGCCAGCCCAGCCGGGGCTGCCACTGAAGAAGATGTTCGCGCGGGCCGACGAACCCAAGGCCGACGATGTCTCCGACCGGCTCATCGAGCAGGCCCGCACTGCGGCCGAGAGCCATCGCGCGAGTGTGCAGACCTCGGTGGTTTCTGCGGCGACGATCGCCGACGGCATTGTTTCCACCGCGCAGAGTCAGGAAGCCGACCTGGTGGTGTTGGGCGCGGCACTGCGAAGCGTCGATGGCCGTCCGTTCCTCGGCCAGACGGTCGAGTCGGTTCTGGAGCGCAGCGACGCCACCGTCGTGGTGGTGACCGTTCCTCGCAACCGCACGGGCGACGAGAGCCACTAACTACCCCGCGAGCGCCTCGAGGATTGCTTTGCCGAATCGGCGCGCCTTGATGGGGGAGAGGCCGGCGTCGACGAGCTCGTCGATGGTGGTTGGGTCGGCATCGGAGATCATCTGGAGCTGGGCGTCGGTGAGGATGGCTCGGGGGTGCACGGACGAGCCGGCAGCCCGACGAATACGCCAGTCGAGGAGGCGGTCGGTGCGCTGCTCGGACGCCTCTGTGGGTGTCGCAGCGGGCAACATCTCTCGGGCTTTGGCGAGCTGGGCCGACGGGGCGCTGGTGGGCTCGCGCAGGTCGATGCTTACGGAGGCCGCAAGTTCTTCCAGAT
>CAZGVQ010000537.1:0-2985 GCA_964529355.1 uncultured Acidimicrobiales bacterium | reverse complement strand
GCTCACAACTAACCGCGCTCGCATGTTTCGGCAGCGTGATTTCTGAGCGCCGCTGGGACGCATTGCCGTCGAGCTGCTATTTTCGCCGCGCGGCGGCTACTGTCGCCACCCGAAGAGTCGGCATCACCCGGCTGAATTGCCCTGGAGGGTTCATGATGAAGAAGTTCTGGTCGCTTATAGCGATGCTCGCATCCTTTGCGCTCGTTGCCGCAGCGTGCGGTAGTGATGGCGGAGACACGGTCGCCGGGATCCCCGACGGCTGTCCAAACATTCCCTCAGCCGACGGAGCGGTCGACGCCGACGGCACCACGATCGGCCTCGTGTACGACATCGGTGGCCGAGGCGACCAGTCGTTCAACGACTCCGCAGCCTGTGGTTTCGATTCGGCCAAGGCAATCGTCAACATCGTTGGTGAAGACGCATCGCCAAACGACGATGGCTCCAACCGCGCCGAATTGCTCCAGCTTCAAGCCGATGCCAGCGAGCTCGTCGTCGCTGTCGGCTTCCTCTTTGCTGATGACGCCGTCGCCGTCGCTGAGGCCAACCCCGACACCAATTTCGCCGTCATCGACGACGCGTTGTGGGACTTCGATGCTGGTGCTCCGCGCGCCGAGAACGCTGCTGGCCTGACCTTCGCTGAAGAGCAGGGCTCGTTCCTCGTCGGTGCCGCCGCCGCACTCACCACCGAAACCGACCAGATCGGCTTCATCGGCGGCGTCTGCTGCTTCGGTCTCATCGAGAAGTTCGAAGCCGGATTCGCCGCAGGCGCCCGAGCCGTGAACCCCGATATTGAGATCGCAGTCGAGTACATCACCGAGTTCCCCGACTTCGACGGCTTCAACGCTCCCGACCGGGCCCGTGAAATCGCCGCAACCATGTACGACGATGGCGCCGACATCATCTACCACGCAGCTGGTGGTGCTGGTGCCGGTATGTTCGAGGCCGCTCGCGAGTACAGCGAAGCCAACGACACCAAGGTGTGGGGCATCGGCGTCGACTCCGATCAGTTCAACACCGTCGATCCCAGCGTGCAGGAGTTCGTGCTGACCTCCATGCTCAAGCGGGTCGACGTAGCCACCTTCGAAATCATCAACGCCCACAACGACGGCAGCTTCGCCGCCGGAACCACCGTCTATGACCTCTCGGTCGATGGCGTTGGCTACTCCACCTCGGGCGGTTTCGTCGACGACATCGTCGACGAGCTCGAGGACTTCAAGGCCCAGATCATCGCCGGCGACATCACGGTTCCCACCGAGCCCTAAGCCCGATCCGGCCAGCCAACGCGACATCGTTGGCCAACTGAACGCGACGAGCGAGATCGGACTTCGGCTCGATCTCGCTCTTGCGTTTTTGGAAAGAACATTTGAAGGGGGCGGTAGTGGCACCAGCGATTGAACTGACGGGAATCACCAAGCGGTTTCCCGGAGTTGTCGCGAACGACAACGTCAACCTGACCGTCGAGGAAGGCGAGATTCACGCCATCTGCGGCGAGAACGGTGCTGGCAAGTCGACCCTGATGAAGATCCTCTACGGCATGCAGGGCGCCGACGAGGGACAGATGAAGGTCTTCGGCAACGAGGTCCACTTCGACTCGCCCAACGATGCCATCGACGTGGGCGTGGGCATGGTGCACCAACACTTCATGCTGGCCGACAACCTCACGGTTCTTGAGAACATCATCCTTGGTGCCGAACCAACCGGCTCCCTCGGTCGCATCGATTTTTCCGCCGCGACCGAGCACCTCAACGAGGTCAGTCAGGCCTATGGCCTCGATGTCGACCCGAACGATCTGGTCGAGATCCTCGAAGTCGGCGAGCGACAACGGGTCGAGATCATCAAGGTTCTGTACCGAGGTGCGAAAATCCTCATCCTCGACGAACCAACCGCTGTGCTGGTGCCCGACGAGGTCGACGAACTCTTCCGCAACATGCGCGAGCTCAAGGCCTCCGGCGCCACGATCCTCTTCATCGATCACAAGCTCGAAGAGGTACTCGAAATCTCGGACTCCATCACGGTCCTACGGCAGGGCAAAACCATCGCCACCGTGAAACCCGAGGACGTCGACGCCGGCGATCTCGCTGAACTGATGGTGGGATCCGAACTCCCGAGCCCGGAGACCACCGAATCAACCGTCACCGACACCATCGCGCTCAGCATCGCGGCGGTCACCGTGCTCGACGAAGACGAGCGCCCCGTTGTCGACGACGTCTCGCTCGATATTCACAAAGGCGAGATCGTCGGGATCGCTGGGGTGGAAGGAAACGGTCAGACCGAACTCATCGACGCCATCGTGGGCACCCGCCCGATCGCTGCCGGCACCATCACGATGTTGGGCGAGGACATCACCACCACCAGCGTGCGGCATCGGCGCGATGGTGGCCTTGGCTATGTTCCCCAGGATCGCCACCAGGAGGGCCTGCTGCTCGAGGCCCCGCTATGGGAGAACGCAGCCCTGGGCCACCAGACGAAACGACCGTTCTCGAACGGCTGGTTGATGAATCGCGCCGCGTCGCGCGACCGAACCGAAGCGATTCGCGGCGAGTTCGACGTGCGCACGCCGAACGTCGACGTGTCGGCGTTCGCCTTATCGGGCGGAAACCAGCAGAAGCTGATCCTCGGTCGCGAACTCACCGCCGAACCCGAGGTTCTCCTGGCCGCCCACCCCACCCGTGGCATCGACGTCGGCGCCCAGGCTGCCGTGTGGGATCAGATCCGCGAAGCCCGCGCCAACGGACTGGCCACCGTGCTCATCTCGGCCGATCTCGACGAGCTCATTGGTCTGTCTGATGTGATCGTCGTGATGTACAGCGGAAAGCTGGTGGCATCCCTCGACCCCCAGCAAATCACCCCGCGCGAGCTCGGCGCCTACATGACGGGAGCGAAGCAGTGAACACGGCGCAACGATTCGGGTTGGCGGCCGCGGCACCCACGGTCGCCCTGCTGTTTGCCGTCATCACCTCGGCCATCGTGTTGTTGGCGTCGGGA
>CAZGVQ010000536.1:0-2997 GCA_964529355.1 uncultured Acidimicrobiales bacterium | reverse complement strand
ATCCTCGACGAGCTGCGTTCGATCGACTGGGTGCCCCGGTCGGTACGGGCGAAGGCTCGCAACCTGGAGAAGTCCTTCAGTCGTCTCGAAGCGAAGCTGCATCGAGCACCGACCGAAGACGAACTCGCCGCCGATCTGCGCATCACGGTCGATCAACTTCAGACGATCATGGGGCAGATCTCCTTTGTGGGAATCGTGGCTCTCGACGAAATGCTCTCCTCGAGCGGCGACCGTGGCGAAACGCTAACGCTCGGCGACACGATCGCGGATTCCGACGACGGGCCGGTCGGTCAGTACGAGGTCGAGGAAATGCGCTCGCTGCTCGCCGAGTCGATCAACAAGATGAACGAGCGCGAGAAAATGGTGCTCACCCTCTACTACTACGAGGGTTTGACCCTTTCGGACATCGGCGATGTGCTCGGTGTGACCGAGAGTCGGGTCTGCCAGATCCATACCAAGGCTGTTCTTCAGCTTCGGTCGCGGATGACCGCCACCGACCGCGAACCAGCTCGCTAGGAATCGACTAGTCTTACCAGCGGCCGCTCGCTTTCGTCGGGCGGCAACGACTTTCCCCGTCGAAACGCACAAACGTCGTGCCCACCGGGCACCGGTGTTTTCCGGAAAGGTCGTGGCCCAATGGCCAAAGCTGTTCTCCTCTTCGCGGCGTTGGCCGCGCTTGCACTCCCACATCTGCCGCCGGTTGATGCGCCCATCGTCGACCCTTTTCGTCCGCCGAGTTCGGCGTACGGTGCCGGAAACCGGGGTCTCGAATATCGCACGGTGTCCGGGCAGACTGTTCGGGCGTCGGCTGATGGGGTGGTGAGTTTCTCGGGGTCCATTGGCGCTCAGCAATTCGTGAGTATCCAACACGATGCCTCCCTGCGAACCACCTATTCGTTCCTGGCGAGCCGATCGGTGGCTCGAGGTCAACGAGTTGCGCAAGGCGACAAGGTGGGGACCTCAGGCACCAGCTTTCATTTCGGTGCGCTACGCGACGGGGTCTACATCGATCCAGAAACCCTCTTCGGGGTGGTGATTACCGAAGTTCGCCTCGTTGGAGCCGACTAGGCCACCCGACCCATCTTCACGAACGTGGGGTAATCCCAATTCAGTCGGCCTAAAAAACACCCGATAACTCGAAGATGCATCCGAACCTGTCCGCCCGCCAGCGGAACACGTCGCGCTCGTTCGCCATCGCCGCGTTCGCCGTAGCGCTCGTGACCATTGCGGTCCTTGTTATCTCGTACTTCTTTCACACCACCACCTTCGAGGTCCACGCACGGGCCTCCGAGGCCGTCGCCTCAGAGTTTGACGTCGAAGAAGGACGCGTCACCATCGAGTTGTATGACGCCCCGATCGGTCGCGTGGTCACCGATGTCATCGAAGTCGACGATGATGACGTTTCCATCGAAGAGACCGCTTCGGGCGAGAACGTTCTCCGGGTCACCGCTTCCGAGCGAACGCGGACACTCTCTCGCAGCGGGTATCTTCAGCTTTGCATCGACGGTTTCTCCGATGGCAACCAGCCTTGTGCCGGTAGCGCAAGGGATGACGAGCGGGCACTCGACCATGTCTCCTGCTCGCGAACCGCGTTCCGCGCCGAGCGGTCGTGGTTGACGGCGACGGCTCCGGCCTACGTCGATGCACGATGCACCGAGGTTGGCTCGGCATTCGAGCTGGCATTCACTGACGACACCGACGTCTCGCTCGACGGTCAACGGCTCGATGGTCTCGAAGGCGAACTCGTGAATCTCACCGATCTGGTGAATGAGCACATTCTCGAGCACCCCGAACACGAGCACGAAGGCGCCGTGGTTGTGGAGTCCGGTTCGGTCAGCGCCCAGGGCGCCGGCCACGAAGACGACCAGCGCCTCCAGCTCTCGGGCACCATCCTCACGATCACCGACGGCAACTCCATCAATCTCGCGGGGTTGATTCCAGCAGGATCCGATGATCAGGTCCTGTCGGCCGTACTCGTCGGCACCGATCTGCAGATCGACCTGGAGGACGGCGGAACGGTGGTCATCGATCTCTCCTCGCTCACCCAGGACACCGACGATCAGGTGCTCGAGCTCGATGGTAACGAACTGGTGTTGAGCAATGGTGACGACGCCGACTCAATCGTCGACCTGAGCGCCTACCTCGACAACGTCGATTCGTTCGCCGCCGTCAACTGCCCCGCTGCTACCGCTCAGGTACTGATGCTCACCGGTCAGGTGTGGAGCTGTGCGGACCCGACCAATCTCGAGACGCTGACGACCATCGGCTTCGACGCCGCCAACCAGACCATCGACTATGTCGATGAAGACGGCGTGGTCACATCGATCCCGATCACCGCGCTTGAGACCACCACGTTGGTGAGCAATACCCTCGCGACCGGCAACATCATCGGTACCTATACCAACGAGGACGGCACGACGATCGACCTGGTCGAGAGCGTGACCACGCTCGTCGACAACGGTGATCAGACCTTCACCTACACCAACGAGGCCGGCGTCGCGACGACTCTTGACGTCACCCAACTCGAAACGCTCACGACCCTCACCAACACCGTCATCGGCAACCCCATCGGCACCTACACCGACGAGGACGGTAACCAGTTCGACGTAAATGAGACCATCACGTCGCTCGTGCAGAACCCAAACGGGTCGTACACCTACACCAGCGAAGACGGCAGCACCACAACCCTCGACATCGCGGCGCTTGAAACGCTGACCTCGATGACCAACATCCTCGCCAGCGGAAACACCATCGGCACCTATACCGATGAGAACGGCAACACCACCGATTTGTTGGAGACGGTGACCGAACTCGTCGACAACGGCGACGGCACCTTCACTTTCACCCACGAAGGCGGCACGCAGTCGACACTGAATGTGGCGAACCTCGAAACGCTGACCTCGGTAACCAATGTGCTGGCCAACGGGCATCTGATTGGTACCTACACCGATGAGGATGGGAACACGGTTGATCTTCTCGAGACGGTGACCGGTTTGG
>CAZGVQ010000535.1:0-3005 GCA_964529355.1 uncultured Acidimicrobiales bacterium | reverse complement strand
CCTCAGGACCATGCGCGCTCGATACCGCGACCGCAGAGAAGTGCTTGCTGACCTGCTTGACGCAATCGACTGGTTGGAGATCGTCGATCATCCGGCGGGGCTGCATCTCACCGCTCGTATCCTCGACCCATCGGTGAGCGAAGCGCAGCTGGTTGCCGCGGCCGAGTCGCAATCGATTGGCCTTATGGGCCTGGGGGTCTGTCACCTCGACCGCGCCAATCCGAGCCATCGCGGTCTGATCATCGGCTTCAGTCGCCCGGCCGAGCACCGATTCCGGTCGGGGGTCGAGGCGCTTCTGATGCTGTTGCAGTCGGCGAAGCCGGCGCGGGTCGGTACTCGTTGAGCAGGTAGGTCACCGGGTAGAGCAGTTGATTGAGCACGCCGGGGTTTGGCAGCTCGTCGAGCCCCACGTCGGTCGTGCACTTGCCCGGGTTGTGGTACGTACCAAACAACACATCGAACAGTGAGAACACGTTGGCGTAGTTCATGTTGTAGGCCGAAGGCTCCACCGAGTGATGCCAGCGGTGAAAGTTTGGTGAGGCGATGAGCTTGTCGAGCGGTCCGTGATCCCAGCCCAGATCGACGTGCACGTAGCGGTTGTGCACGAAGGAGATCACATAGGCGGCACCCAGAGCGTAGAGCGGAACTCCGATCCAGCCGAGAAGCAGAAAGTACCCAAGGTTCATGACGCTGGCTTCGAGAAAGTGCACCCGAAAGGAAGTCATCCAGGTCATCCGGCGCTCGCTGTGATGCACGGCGTGGATACCCCAGAGCTTGGTGTGGTGCATCACCCGATGGACCCAGTAGTCGCTGAAGTCGATGGCCAGCACGACAAGCAGCACCGTGATCGGCCACGGTATCGACGTCCACATCGACTGGCCGCTGAAGCCGGGGAGGCCAAGGCTGGCAAACGCGCCGGCACCGAGGTCGACCTCGAACACCAGCCAGATTCCCAGCACCCCGTTGATGATGGCCAGTGCGAGGGTCACGATGACGCTGCGAAGGGTTTCGTCGGACAGCCGCAAGGCAGAAGGGCCCCGCGCGATCACCAGGAACAGCGAGAACAGTACAAACGGCACTGCCATCTGCAGCACGTTCGAGGATTGAAACGCATCGACCGCGTCAAAGAGCCAACCAGGCATCACCGAACTCACTCTGTAGTGATCGGCATCCCCGGAGCAGGGCTTTATTGGCGCTGGTTTGTCCCGCAGCCGATACCCGGCGATTTCTTGGCGGGTCGCGGCAGATCTAGCCTTACGCGGTGACCTATCGATCGGGTTTTGGCTTTCCTACCGACGTGATCTTCGCGATGGAGGAAGGTGGCTACAAGCTCGCGCACCAGTCCTCGTACTACCAGCCCGGGCCCTTCTCGGCCGACGAGCAATTCTGTCTACAGTTCTGCGACTGGTACATGCAACACTCCTCTCATGACCACTGACACCTCCATGGCAACGTCGGGCAAGGAAACCAAACTGCGGACCTGTCCGCTCTGTGAGGCCCGGTGCGGGCTCGAACTCACGGTCGAAGACGGCTCGGTCACACTGATTCGCGGCGATCGCGACGATGTGTGGAGCAAGGGCTACGTGTGTCCAAAAGGCACCGTGCTGGGCAAACTGCACGACGACCCCGATCGTCTGCGCACGCCCATGATCCGCACCGGCACGCAGTGGCGTGAAGCCACCTGGGACGAAGCGTTCACCGAATGCGAACGACTCCTTCAGGCCGTGGTGGAAGAACACGGAAAGAGCGCCGTCACCGCCTATATCGGTAACCCAACCGCCCACAACTTCTCGCTCGGTCGGTACGTCGGCGCACTCAAGGGAATGGGCGGCATCGAAACGCTGTACTCGGCCGGAACGGTTGATCAGTGGCCCAAAAACGTCTCGTCCGCGCTCATGTATGGCCAGCCGTGGAAGATCCCGGTGCCCGACCTTCAGCGCACCGATCTGCTCTGGGTCATGGGGGCCAACCCACATGCGTCGCAAGGCAGCCTCATGGGTTGCGCCGACGTGCTCGGCGAGTTCGACCGCATCATCGAGGGCGATGGCCGGGTTGTGGTGATCGACCCTCGGCGAACCGGCAGCGCCGACCGGGCCAGCGAGTGGCTCCCGATTCAACCCGGCACTGACGCGTTGTTTCTCCTGGCGGTCTGCAACGTGTTGTTCGCCGATGACCTCGTCGAGCTGGGTGAAGTCGCTGAACATCTGGAGAATGTCGATGCAGTGCGCGAGGTCTGCGCCGATTTCACGCCTGAGTCGGTGAGCCAGGCCACGCGCATCCCCGCCGAGACCATCCGTGCGATGACCCACGAGCTCGCGAGCACCGAGAAGGCTGTTGTGTATGGCCGCATCGGGTTGTGCAACCAGGAGTTCGGCACCTTGGCGTCGTGGTTGGTCGATGTGGTCAACATCCTCAGCGGCCACTTCGATGTCGAGGGCGGGCTGATGTTTCCGCGGGCGGTCAACTGGTCGATGACCCGAATGAAGAGCGGCGAGTTCCCCGATGGCTATGAGTTCGGGCGCTGGAACAGCCGGGTGCGCGGCGCCCCCGAAGTCCTCGGCCAGTATCCGGTGTCCTGTATGGCCGAAGAGATCGACACGCCGGGCGACGGGCAGATCAAGGCGTTGGTGACCGTCGCTGGTAACCCGGTGATCAGTGCCCCCGACAGCGGTCGCCTCGACGAAGCGCTGCCGCAACTCGACGCGATGATCAGCGTCGACAACTGGCTCAACGAGACCACCCGCCATGCCCATGTGATTCTTCCGGGGCAATCCGGGCTCGAACAACCACACTTCGACGACCTGCTGTCGCATTTCACCGTTCGGGCGACCGCCCGGTGGTCCGATCCGGTACTTCCGGCCGACCCCGAACAGCCCGAAGAGTGGGAGATCATGGTTCGCCTCGGCGCGATCCTCATGGGGCTGCGCAACGCCGACATCGACCTCCAGGCGTTTGACGATGGCTACTTCTCGGCCTTCGTGCAGATGCACTGTGCCGATGAATCC
>CAZGVQ010000534.1:0-3022 GCA_964529355.1 uncultured Acidimicrobiales bacterium | reverse complement strand
ACATGGGCAAGCTCGACGTGCCAGCCGAGATCCTCAACAAACCGGGCAAACCCACCGATGAGGAGTGGAAGATCCTGCAGGGTCATCCCGCTGCCGCCGAGCAGCACCTGGCGCCGATTGCCAGCTGGCTTGGAGAGTGGCGACATGCCGCCGATGGTCATCACGAGCGCTGGGATGGTGGAGGCTATCCGAGAGGCTTGGCCGGCAAAGACATCCCCTTCTCGGCTCGCATCGTGGCGGTTGCTGACGCATACGACGTGATGACCAGCTCACGGAGCTACAAGAAGCCACTGCCGCCGGAGGTGGCCCGCCAGGAGATCGCCAACAATGCGGGCAGCCAGTTCGACCCCGAGGTGGCTCGGGCCTTTCTGAACATCGGATTGGGAGACCTCCGACGAGCTACAGGTCCGCTCGCATGGGCCGCTGGCCTGCCGGGTCTACGCAACCTGCCAATCGGTTCAACCGTGACGCCGGTGATTTCCAACGTCGTGGCAACCGCGGCCGCAGTGGTTACCGCAGCCACCGGTGTTGTCGTCGCATCTGGCGGGGTTGCGGAGGAGCCACCAACCGCCGCTCCGCCGATTGTCTCCGAGGAGTTGGCGTTCACCGACGGCGAACCGGAACCAACAACCACGACGACCCAAGCTGTTGTCTCGACCACCACCGTGGCCGAGCCGACACCACTTCTCAACCAGCCGCCGACGGCCGAGGCTCATACGTTCGACCTCGACGACGGGTCGACGGTGGTGCTTCGTCTGCCGGGATCCGGCTCGGATAGTGCGCTGGTGCTCGACGCATCGGATCCTGACGGCGACAACCTGACCGTGGTCGTCGACGACGATGCCACGGGTGGAACCGTGCGGGTCGTGGGTGACGAGGTGATCTTCACCCACCAGAGCGGGGAGACATCGGCTTCCTTTGCGTACGCCGTATCCGACGGCGAGTTCTTCAGCGCTCCCCAGACCGTGACGTTTCGGGTCGACCCGGTCTTTGTGCCCGGCGCCACCTTCGTTCCGGCCACCACTTCTACGACGACCACCACGCTCCCAGCGCCAACAACCACGACGGCTCCGACAACTACCAGCACGACGACAACCACGACGATCGTTCCGGCCACCACTTCTACGACGACCACCACGCTCCCAGCGCCAACAACCACGACGGCTCCGACGACAACCACGACCACCACCACGACGACCACGCCGCCGCCCGTCAATCAACCGCCCACCACTCCGAACCGGCTCATGATGGTTCACGAGGACCTGCCTGCCGGGGCCCTTGTGGGACAACTGGTGGTGTCCGACCCGGATGTCGGCGATGCCCACACCTTCGCGATCACGGGCGGTAGCACCGACCACGACGGCGATGGCATTCTGCCCTTCGTCATCGACGATGACGGATTGATCACCGTTGGCGACACCGACGACGACATCGACTTCGGCATCAACGGTCAGACCTTCACCCTGCTGGTGACCGTTGCTGATGACGGTGGTCTGACCGATGTGGCGACGGTGAAGATCGATGTCGACACCCGCCACCGGCTGTCGCCCTCGGCCCACGAAGTGACCATCAACGAAGTGAACCCGGTCACGAATGAGTTTGTTGAGCTGATCAACCGCACCGGCAACCCCGTGGATATCTCGGGTTGGAGGCTTACCGACGGCGATGTCGTGGCGAACGATCTCGACCTTCAACCGCAGTGGCGCCTCGACTACACCGTGCCGACGGGTAACGTTCTTCCCGGCTCCGGCCGGGCGCTCATCGCCGATCAGCTTCCGATCGGGCTCGGCCCGACCGGCGCTGACATTCACCTGGCGGGCGGGTGGAACAACCGCCTCTTCCCAGGAGGCGATGAGGTCTACCTGTGGGATGCCAGCGGCGCATTGGTGGCCTTCATCTCCTGGGGCGACCCGACCCAGAGCAACAACCGTAACGACCTGCCACCGATCCAGCGTTGGGCCCTCTGGGATACCACGTATGAGACGACCCTTTCGACCAGCGGTTCGGATCGGTCGATTTCGTTGGCCATCGACGCAGGCGATCCAAGCGACAGTGCGTGTTGGGAGCCGACCACCAGTGGCGATGCTGCCGGAAGGTGCGCCGGAGCCTTGCCCACGATTCGCACGATCCTCACCTCGCCGAACGCTCACTCGGCTGGCATGTCCAACAACGTCCCACTCGGGCCCGCTCCGGCTGATCAGAACCTCTCGGTGCATGAGGATGATCTCGTTGGCGTGGTCGCCGGCACTCCCGACTACAACGACCCGGACTCCACCGCGTTCACCTCGACGATTCTGAGTGGAAATACCGACGTTGACGGTGACGGCAACGGACCCTTCAGCTTCGATAGCACCGGAGCGCTTGTGGTCAACGACCCCGACGACATCGACTTCGGTGTTGCTGGTCAGAGCTTCGATCTTGGGGTTGAGGTTGTCGACCACACATCGCTGATCGACGACTTCATGCTGACGGTCGATGTGGAGTCGCGACACACCAAATCGCCGCATGCGGGTTCGGTGCTCATTACCGAGGTGAACTGGCAACAGCAGGCCAACATCAACGCCAACGATGAGTTCGTCGAGATCGAAAACGTCTCGTCGCTTCCCATCGACATCACCGGTTGGCGGGTCGCTGACTACGACACGGTTCTCGGGGCTCCGGATGTACGGCCGTTCGTGTTCGACTTTCCGAGCCGAGTGCTTCTCCCAGGCCGGAAGGCAGTTGTGTGGGTGGGGCCCGACACTTCGCTCGACGCTACCGGCGCCCAGCTCAACCATCATGCGGGCATTCAAACGTCGCTTTTCCACGTCGCAGAAGACATCTGGCTTCATGACAGCTCCGGAGCAATCGTTGCCTACGTCGCATGGGGAGGCGACACAGCTACGCCATCCTCGCTCGACCAGCGTCCTCCGATCGTTGCTTTCGATCTGTGGGATCCGGCATACGAGCTAGAACTCGCAAACTCACAAACCGGCCAACCCCACTCGATAGCGTTGAGTGTCGATGGTGATCCGGTGGCCGC
>CAZGVQ010000533.1:0-3039 GCA_964529355.1 uncultured Acidimicrobiales bacterium | reverse complement strand
TGGCCTTCCCGAAGGTCGCTTCGCAGCGAGCGCACCGCACCCTCGAGGTTGGGGGCGAATACCAATGGCGTCGCGAAGGCGAGTACCACCTGTTCAACCCCGACACGGTGTTCAAGCTGCAGCACGCAACCCGCGAGAAGCGGTTCGACGTGTTCCGCGAGTACACCGAGAAGGTCAACAACCACGCGGTGGATCTCGCGACCCTCCGTGGCCTGTTCTCCTTCCGGAAGGATCTCCGTCCGGCTGTTCCGCTCGACGAGGTCGAGTCGGCGGCCGACATCATCAAGCGCTTCTCGACCGGAGCGATGTCCTATGGCTCGATCTCCGCGGAAGCCCACGAGACGCTCGCCATCGCCATGAACCGCATCGGCGGCAAGTCCAACACCGGCGAAGGCGGCGAGGATCCGAGCCGCTTTGTACCCGACGAAAACGGCGACCTGCGACGGTCGTCGATCAAACAGGTGGCGTCGGGGCGCTTTGGTGTCACCAGTAACTACCTGACGAACGCCGACGACATTCAGATCAAGATGGCGCAGGGCGCGAAACCGGGCGAGGGCGGTCAGCTCCCCGGGCACAAGGTGTGGCCATGGATCGCCGAGGTCCGACACAGCACCCCGGGTGTGGGCCTCATCTCGCCGCCACCGCATCACGACATCTACTCCATCGAGGATCTCGCCCAGCTCATCCACGACCTCAAGAACGCCAACCCTTCGGCCCGGGTACACGTGAAGCTGGTCGCCGAACTCGGCGTCGGTACCGTGGCCGCAGGCGTTTCCAAGGCGCACGCCGACGTCGTGTTGATTTCCGGCTTCGACGGGGGCACGGGCGCATCGCCGCTCACGTCGGTGAAGCATGCTGGCGCACCCTGGGAGCTCGGCCTCGCCGAAACGCAACAGACCCTTCTGCTCAACGGCCTCCGCGACCGCATTTCGGTGCAGGTCGATGGTCAGCTCAAGACCGGTCGCGACGTGGTCATCGCTGCGCTGCTGGGCGGCGATGAGTTTGGCTTTGCCACCGCACCGCTGGTGGTCATGGGCTGTGTGATGATGCGGGTCTGCCACCTCGACACCTGCCCGGTGGGTGTGGCCACCCAGGATCCCGAGCTGCGCAAGAAGTTCACCGGCAAGCCCGAATTCGTCGAGAACTTCTTCGAATTCATCGCCGAGGAAGTTCGCGAGATTCTCGCCGAGCTCGGTTTCCGATCGATCGAAGAAGCGATCGGCCAGGTCGACACCCTCGACACCGGTGCGGCCATCGAACACTGGAAAGCCGACGGCCTCGACCTCTCACCGATTCTGTACGCACCACCCATCCCTGAGGGGTCGTACCGCTACCAGAAGTTCGGACAGGACCACGGCCTCGAGAAGGCGCTCGACCAGCAACTCATCGCCGCCGCTGCGCCAGCGCTCGAGTCGGGCACGCCGGTGTCGATCGAGCTGCCCATCACCAACGAGAACCGCACGGTCGGCACGATGCTCGGTCATGAGGTCACCAAGGCCTATGGCGCCGAGGGGCTTCCCGACAACACCATCGATATTCGGTTCACCGGCTCGGCTGGCAACAGCTTCGGGGCGTTTGTACCCAAGGGAATCTCGCTGAGCATCGAAGGCGACGCCAACGACTTTGTCGGCAAGGGGTTGTCAGGCGGACGCATCTCGCTGGCCCCGCCGCAGGACACCCACGACGACTTCGTGTGTTACGAGAACGTCATCGCCGGCAACGTGATCCTCTATGGAGCCACGGGCGGAGAGTTGTTCATCCGCGGAATTGTTGGCGAGCGGTTCTGTGTCCGGAACTCCGGTGCGCTGGCTGTGGTGGAAGGAATCGGCGACCATGGCTGTGAGTACATGACCGGCGGCCGGGCAGTGATCCTGGGCGAGACCGGCCGAAACTTCGGCGCGGGAATGTCGGGAGGCGTCGCGTACGTCTATGACCCGAACGGGCTGCTCGCGGCCCGACTGAACCCCGAAATGGTCGATATCGAAACCCCCGACGCCGACGACGAGAAGTTCCTGCACGATGTGCTCATCCGTCACCAGGAACAAACCGGTTCGTTGGTTGCCGGGCGCATTCTTGAGGCGTGGGCGGTAACACAGGCCGCGGCGTTCGCCAAAGTGATGCCCCGCGACTATCGCCGGGTGCTGGCCGCTATCGATGAAGCCCGCGAGGCCGGAACCGATGAGACCGAGGCGGTCATGGCCGCCGCCCGGGCATAGAGGACCCCCATAGAGAACCGGGCATAGAGGACACAGAGGCACAGAGTGAGTAACGACGACACGAGACGACAGGTAGGACTTCATGGGTGATGCACGCGGCTTTCTCAAGCACGAACGACAGCTACCGACGCGTCGACCGGTTCCCGAGCGGCTGCTCGACTGGAACGAGGTTTATGAGGACTTCCCCGACGACAAGCTCAAGGTCCAGGCATCGCGTTGTATGGACTGCGGTATCCCGTTCTGCAACAACGGCTGCCCGCTCGGCAACCTCATTCCCGACTGGAACGATCTGGTCTATCGAGACCAGTGGCGCGAGGCCATCGACCGCCTGCACGCCACCAACAACTTTCCGGAGTTCACCGGTCGCCTCTGTCCGGCACCGTGCGAAGGGTCGTGCGTCCTCGGGATCAGCGATGACCCGGTAGCCATCAAACAGGTCGAGGTCGAAATCATCGAACGGGCCTGGCAAGAGGGCTGGGTGACCCCCGAGATTCCCACGGTCAAGACCGGCAAGTCGGTAGCCGTCGTTGGTTCGGGACCAGCCGGCCTGGCTGTCGCCCAACAGCTCACCAGGGCCGGCCATGACGTCGTGGTCTTTGAACGGGCCGACAAGATTGGCGGCCTGCTCCGCTATGGCATTCCCGAGTTCAAGATGGAGAAGAAGGTTCTCGACCGTCGTCTCGCCCAAATGGAAGCCGAAGGAACAACGTTTCGGCCCGGTACCAACGTCGGTGTCGACATCACCGCCGACCAACTCCGAGCCGATCATGACGCGGTGGTATTGGCGGGCGGCGCGACTGCTTGGCGTGACCTGCCGATCGAA
>CAZGVQ010000532.1:0-3039 GCA_964529355.1 uncultured Acidimicrobiales bacterium | reverse complement strand
GTCCTGCACCTCGAAGCGGACCCGCTTGGCCGACGCAGCGCTGGGCGAGTCCTCGGTATGAGAGAGGAACGGATGGAGGATGTCGCCTTCGACCGCGTCCTGCAATGGCCGGGCGGGGGTGAGCAGGCCCATCACCACACCGGCGATGGTGGCGTGCACGCCCGATTTGAAAACCGCGACCCACACGAGGATGCCGAGAACCACATAGAGCGGGATGTACCAGACATGGAGCTGGCGAAGAAGCATGACCAGGATGACCAGACCAGCCGCCACGAGAAGCCAACCGGTGGAGAGGTCGGTGGTGTAGAAGATCGCGATAACCAGGATGGCGCCGATGTCATCGACGATCGCCAGGGTCAGCAGGAAGACCCGAAGCGTGGCCGGAACCCGGTTGCCAAGCAGGGAGAGCACGCCAAGTGCGAATGCAATGTCGGTGGCCATCGGGATGCCCCAGCCGTCTGCTTCGGGGCCCGAGGTGTTGAGCACAAAGTAGAAGAGCGCCGGGATAAGCATGCCGCCTACCGCAGCGATGGCTGGGAGCGCTGCGACTCGGGTGTCGCGTAACTGGCCGACCACTCGCTCAAGCTTGATCTCCATGCCCACCACGAAGAAGAACACGGCGACCAACGCATCGTTGACCAGAAGCTCGAGGTTGAACGGATGCGCTTCGTCACCGAGGCTGAAACTGCCGATGTTGATATCGAAGCTGGTCTCCCAGAAAACGTGGTACGACTCGCCCCACGGAGAGTTCACCCAGATCAATGCGGCGATGGTGGCGATGAGAAGAAGGACTCCGCCAGCGGCCTCGACCCGTAGAAATTGCGCAATCGGCTGCGCGACAACGCGAGCGACACGACGGTCGCTCCCGAGGAAGGTCATTTCGGAAGGTTTAAAGGACTGGCCAGCCACGAAGCTTCCAATCTAGCGAATCCAGAGGGCTATTTGGCATCTCGGGTGGCGGTCATTGGTCGCAAGGCTAAGCGCTCTTGGCGATGGGCGTAATGACGTCGACTTCGGATTCGTTCCGGCTGCGCAGCGGTAGCGGTTCCGACGCCAACGCATGAGCGGTCTTCTCCGCGCTCATCGGACGTGCGAAGTAATAGCCCTGTCCGAGTTCACATCGCAGCGAGCGCAACGCGGTGGCCTGCTGTGCTGCCTCGATGCCTTCAGCAACGGTGACCGCCCCCATCCGGTTCGCAAGGTCAAGCACGGCCTGCACCATTCCGGTGTCGTCAGCGGTGCCAATGCGGTCGACGAAGCTCTTGTCGATCTTGAGGACATCGAAGTCGAACTGTTGCAGGTATTGCAGCGAGCTGTAGCCGGTGCCGAAGTCGTCGATTGCGATGCGGAATCCCTTTTCACGCAGCTTCTGCAATCGGTCCGCCACCAGATCCTTGTCGGCGACGAAGACACTCTCGGTAACTTCGAGCAGCACCCGCTCGAACGCGAGCCCAGCGTCCTCAACCGCCTCTGACAACGTGCGAACAACCGACGGGTTCTGAAGCTGCTTCACCGACACGTTCACCGACACGTAGATGTCGTTGCCGGCATCGACCCAGGTGCCAAGCTGGGCGGCCGCCAACTTGAGCACGAGCAAACCAAGAGGTTCGATAAGGCCCGTCTCCTCGGCGACGGGGATAAAACCTGCCGGACTTATCAAGCCGCGCTCTGGGTGCTCCCAGCGGGCCAGCGCCTCGAAACCAACGATCCGTTCGTTCTTCAGGTTCACGATTGGCTGGTAATGAACCGTGATGTGCCCGTCGTCGATCGCGTCCCGAAGTGCTTCGATCAGGTCGAGCCGGCCGCCTGCGGTGGTCATCATCGAGTCGTTGAAGACGCTGACTCGACCCTTGCCCTTGTCCTTCGATGCGTACATCGCCACGTCGGCCTGCTTGATCAACTGGTCCGCCGCGAGAACCCGTGATCGATCGAAAGAGACGCCGATGCTGGCCTTGAGATTCAGGATGCGACCTTCGAGCGGCAGCGGCTGGGTGAGGTCCTCGAGAATACGAGCCGCCATCTCCAGGCCCTCGTGTTCGCCATACATGCGAGTGAGGAGAATCGCGAACTCGTCGCCGCCGAATCGGGCGACGACATCATTCATTCTGACCGTGCGACGGAGTCGGTCACCGACGGCGATCAGCACCTGGTCACCTGCGGCATGACCAAGCCCGTCGTTGATGGTCTTGAAATCATCGAGATCGATGAACATCACACCGATCACCTCATCGGACCGGCCCTCATCTTTGAGAACGGTCTCGAGCGCCTCGGTGAATTGCGAACGGTTCGCGAGCTTGGTCAAAGAGTCGTGGGTGGCCTGGTGACGCAGCGACCGCTCAAGTGACAACCGTTCGGTGTCATCGCGCACATTCAGCACGAAACCCTCAACGGCGGGGTCATCGAGCAGGTTGGTTGCCGCAACGTTGAGATACCGCCACGAACCATCCTTCGCTGCCGTGCGGATCTCGAAACTCTGCTGCTCCACAGCACCACGGGTGAGCTGCTCCCGAAGTTCGGACGTGTCGCTCACCGCCGCTGCCGACATCACCTCAAGAACGCTGGTGCCGATGAGTTCTGCGGGTTCGTAACCCAGAATTCCAAGGCAGGCGGGAGAGATGTAGGTGAAGATCCCATCCTCATCGCAGATTGCGACGATATCGCTCGACCGCTGAACCAGAGAACGGAATCGCGCTTCCGAGCGGAGGACGCGGGCTTCTGATTGATGCCGAGAGTGGATGTCGCGAATGTTCACTACGAGTCCGTCGACATTCTCTACTGATGAGTAGTCCCGCATTTCGACCTCGAACCAGACGTGCTGGCCGTCCCGCTCCATCTGAAGTTCCGTGGACAGACTGCTATCCATCGAGCGGGCATCGTCGAAGAGTTCCTGAAGGAAGTTGCCTTCGGAACCCTCGAGCTCAGCAGAAAGCTGGCGACCGAGAAGCTCGCTGCTCGACCGGCCCAGCACGAACGCGCTGTTGTCCGTTGCAAAGGAGACGACGCCGTTGTCGTCAACGACAAGGATCACATCTGCCGAGC
>CAZGVQ010000531.1:0-3042 GCA_964529355.1 uncultured Acidimicrobiales bacterium | reverse complement strand
GTATCGATGTTCATCTTCACCACGCCATAGCCAATTGCCTCATCGATCTGCTCGGCGGTGGAGCCCGAGCCGCCGTGGAACACAAAGTTCACCGGGTTTGTCGACTCGGTGGAGAACGACGAATGCACATGAGCCTGCGCGTCACGCAGGATTTCGGGGCGAAGTTGCACGTTGCCGGGCTTGTAGACACCGTGCACGTTTCCGAAGGCCGCCGCAATGGTGAAGTTTGGCGACACCGCAGCGAGTCGCTCGTAGGCGTAGGCGACCTCCTCGGGCTTGGAGTAGAGCTCGGATTCGTCGACGTCGGTGTTGTCGACACCGTCCTCTTCTCCGCCGGTGATGCCGAGTTCGATTTCGAGGGTCATTCCGATGGGGGCCATGCGTTGGAGAAACTCCACACAGATGTCGAGGTTCTCCTCGATTGGTTCCTCGGACAGGTCGAGCATGTGCGAACTGAAGAGCGGCTCGCCGTGGGCCTCGAAGTAGGCCTCGCTCTCTTCGAGCAGGCCACTGATCCAGCCCAGCTTGCCCTTTGCGCAGTGGTCGGTGTGAAGAATCACCCGGGCGTCGTAGGCCTCGGCCATCGTGCGCACGTGGAGTGCTCCGGCGACCGAGCCCTTGATCGATGCCTGGGTGCCATCGACGGGGACGTTCTTGCCGCCCACGAAGGCCGAACCGCTGCTCGAAAACTGGATGATGGCAGGGCTGTTGAGCTTTCCGGCCGTCTCCATCACCGCATTCATCGAGTTCGAGCCGATGCAATTGGCTGCAGGAAGGGCAAATCCCTTTTGTTGGGCGAGGGCAAAGACTTCTCCGACAGCCGATCCGGTAAGGACGCCTGCGGGAAACTGGTTTTCGTTGTTCATGCCCGAGATCGTACGCGTTGGTTTTCCCTTATGGGGACGTGGGCGAGCGGTCGTCCGCGGCCGCGTAGA
Source organism: uncultured Acidimicrobiales bacterium (assembly GCA_964529355.1). Lineage (GTDB taxonomy): Bacteria > Actinomycetota > Acidimicrobiia > Acidimicrobiales > SHLQ01 > CALLQB01. The sequence continues at coordinate 2,107 of CAZGVQ010000531.1, read as the reverse complement.
ACTAATCGAGAAGCGCCTCAAATACCGCCGGAACGCCACTTGGTCCCGACAGCGCGGCGAACTTTGCGCCCACCGATTCGGCAAAGGCGCGAGCGTCCTCGCAGTCGTCTTCGGGCGCCACGATATGCAGGTCGTCGATCAGGTCACGCACGTCCTCAGGGTCGCTTCCTGCGGTGACCCGGCAGTCCGAGAACAGAATGACTCGCTTGTTCGCAGCTTTCGAGTCGGCGAGTTGATCGGCGGCCACCCGCAGCGCCAATGCCAGGTCGGTGGGGCCAAAACCCCGCAACCGGAAGACATCGTTCACCACGTCTTCACGGTCTCGTTGTTGGGTGCGGCCTTTGACCACCACGGCCTTGTCGGAGAACGCGACCACGGCGTGGTCCTCCGGAGCACGTTGCGATGCGGCCGCGGTGGCAACGGCGGCCGAGGCGAGGCGTTGGCCATTCATCGAGCCACTGCGGTCGATGAGCAGCACCAGGGCCAGGCCGGGTCGCGTCCAGGTTCGGGTTACCAGATCCTCCAGCGGGGGAGCGGTGCCCGAAGCCTTGGCCAGGTTGATGGCTTCGAGACTGGCATCGATATCGAGGTCGCCGCCGGTTTCGTCCATCGGGATCGAACGAAGCTTCCCGACGCCGCGCGACCGCGCCTTGCCGGTTCGGGAGATGTCCACCACGATGCGCCCGGCGAGTTCCCGGGCCAGATCGCGCAGCTTCGTATCGGTGGCACCCGTGAGGTCGGCGAGCAGCGCCAGGGTTGCGTCGGCATCTTCGTCCATGGCCTCATCGACCGCTTGGGAATCGATTTCGCCCACCTCGGGGGAGATGTCGGCAAAGTTCTCGTTCTTCGACAGATCGTGGCGAGAGTTGGTCTTGCGCTGCTCGTCGTCGAGTTGCTCGCGGGCCTCGTCGCCCTCGAGGACGTTGGGATCGTCGTTCTCGGATCGGCCCCCGCCGGGAGGGCTTAGGCTTTTCCCGGATCGCCGGGCTCGCCACCTTCATCACCTGCTGCATCGGGCACGACCTCGGCTGCCAGCCACAGCTCGTCGATGATCTCTTCGGGACTTCGAGCGCAGCTCTCCCGTAGTCGCACTCGGCCGCTGAGCGCGGTGCGTGCTGCATCGAGCCCGACGCTCGGGTCATCGCCGTCACGTAACGCAGCCAGTTGATCGTGGAGCAATACCAGGTCGATCGCGCCCCGAACCGAGGACCCGACCCGAATATCGCCGTGTTCACGTGTGGCCCGAACCGTGCGGACTGCTCGGGCGATCAGTGCCGGATCGGTGCTTGGCGCCTGCTGGGTAACGATGGCTTCCTCAAGAGACGCATCCTGGTAGCCCACCGACACCCGGCATACCCGGTCATAGATGGCGCCCGAGATCCGAGCGGTCCCCACCGCATCGAACGGGTTCATCGCCGCAACCATGGTGAAACCGGGTGCGGCAGCGATGCGCCCGAGACGAGGAATGGTGAGTTCGCCCTCGGACATCACGGTGACCAGAAGGTTCAGGGTTTCCTCGGGTACCCGGTTGATCTCCTCGACGTAGAGCAGCGCACCGGCGCGAAGCGCAGCGACCAGCGGGCCATCGACAAAAACCTCGGGCTCGTATCCCTTGTCGAGGACCAAGGCAGGGTCGAAGTGTCCGGCAAGTCGAGACGGTGTGAGTTCGGCGTTGCCCTCGACGAAAATCAGCTCCAGGCCCGCCTGGTCGGCAAGCGAACGCAGAAGCGTTGACTTGCCCGTGCCGGGAGGTCCTTCGAGGAGCACATGGCGCGACGCAGCAAGGCCGGCAACGACCAGCTCAACCTCGCGCCGACGGCCGACGACAGCGGTCGCGGAACGCGTGTTTCCCGAAGGTCCCGAAGACCCGGCGCCGTCGCCAGAAATGCTGTCGATCAGCTCTTTGGTAAATACCATTCTGAACAGATTCGCCAGACCCTTGCGGGCCGGCTGGGATCTAGTTGTACATCACCATGCCGCGGATGTTCTCTCCGTCTCGCATGGCCTGGTACCCCTCGTTGATGTCTTCGAGGTCGTAGGTCCTGGTGAGCAGCTCGTCGAGCTTGAGCGTGCCTTCTTGGTACATGCGGAGCAGCCGGGGGATGTC
>CAZGVQ010000530.1:0-3046 GCA_964529355.1 uncultured Acidimicrobiales bacterium | reverse complement strand
GATCGACGCTGGCATGGAAGAGGCGGGTTTTGAATATGGGCTCGGCACCCTGCTCACCGACTTTGATGCCGATGGCGACCTCGACCTCTACGTTGCCAACGACACCCAACCCAATCGCTTGTATGAGAACGAGTCGATGCCCGGAGTCGTCCGGCTGGTCGATGTTTCTGCCGCCAGCGGAACAGATGACCCGAACAGCGGAATGGGTATCGCCATCGCTGATGCCGACGGCGACCTGCTGTCGGATCTCGTCGTCACCAATCTTGCTGGACAGGGCCATATGGCCGTTGAGCGCACCTCGGGCCTCAACTTTGCGAGCGCGTTCTCAGCCGTACGAGAGCTCGGCACCACGGCGACGGGTTGGGGCACATCCTTTGGCGACTTCGACAACGATGGCGACAATGATCTTCTGGTGGCGAGCGGCGCGATTCCGATCGTGACAATTGGGGAGTCATCGGAGGCCCTCACGTTCCTGCGAAACGAGAATGGCGACTTCGTTGATGATTCGGCTGCTGTTGCGCTCGATCTGTTGTCAGACCGCAACGGTCGGGCAGTGGCGATCGCCGACTACGACAACGACGGCGACCTCGACGTGGCCATCAGCGCAATCGGAGAGTCTCTCGTGTTGCTGGAGAACCAGTCGGTAGGCGGCGACTGGCTGCTCGTAGAAACGTCAACACCGACACCGGGCCTCCGGGTTCGGGTTCACTGCGAGAGCGGGCTGATGATGGAAAGCACGAGCAGCGTGGGTAGTAGCTGGTTGTCGTCGGAAGATCCGAGAGTTCACATTGGTCTGCCGCCCGGCGATCCAATCCGCCGGGTCGAGGTGTTTGCCGCCGACGGGAGCCTGCTCTTTGGCGGCACCCCGGAGCGGAACCAGATTCTGTCCATCGAGGACTAACACGTTGCTGGCCGACGGCTAGCCAGCGAGCCAGTGGGTCGGCACGACCGACGTTCCGACCTCGGTTAGCCCACCTTCACCATGAGTTTCCCGATGTTGCCGCCCTGGAACATGAAGTGCACGGCCTCGGGGAATGATTCGATGCCTTCGAGGATGTGCTCGGGCATCACCAACGATCCGTCGGCGAGCCACTGGCTCAGCTCGGCTGTTGCAGGCTCGATTTTGTCGAGGAAGTGGTAGATCGCAAACCCTTCCATTCGGCACTGCCGCTCGGCCAGGCGCAGGTACAGCGATGGGTCGGTCACGTTGTCCATATCGTCGTACTGCGATATCGCACCGCAGATCACCACGCGCGCTTTCATCGCCATGTTGTCGAGTGCGGCGTCGAGTATCGGTCCGCCGACGTTGTCGTAGAAGACGTTGAGACCGTCGGGTGCCAACTCCGCCAATCGCGCGTTGACGTCTTCATTCTTGTAATCGATTGCCGCGTCGAAGCCGAGCACGTCGACGAGGTGGGCGCATTTCTCGGGTCCTCCAGCGATACCGATCACGTGAGCACCGTCGATCTTTGTGACCTGACCTGCGATGGACCCGACGGCGCCAGCGGCGGCGGAGACGACAAAGACCTCGCCAGGCTGTGGCTTGCCGACCTCGCGCACGCCGACCCACGCCGTGACGCCGGTAGAAATCCCGAGCGCTCCGAGGTGTTGGCTGAGCGAGCCGGTTGAGTCGTCGACCTTCCTGAGGCTTCGCTGCGCACCACATCGAGAATGTCCTCGGCGGTGGAGTGGGGGTGCGCGGTGACACCGTTCATGATCGCGATGCGCTGCGCGGTGACGTTGAGTCCCTGTTCTCGAAGCTGATCTTCGACTGAAAGATCTTCGCCCGACGGTTCCATCGCAGAGCATCCAATCAAGTTTTCTGGACTAAGTCAAGTATTTGTTCTGAGGTGTTGTTTCTGGCTTCTCCGGTGTTGATCCGCAGGTCACCGCTTTGGGCATGAGGGGCTTCCGGCGGCATAAAGTGGCCACCGCTGTCGCTAGGGAGCGACGAGCGTGAACAAGAGAGAGCAAGCTTTATGACACCGTATTCGTTGGGCACCTGGAGTGAGATTCCCAACCGTGATCCGCAGGCGGCTCGAGTCGGCAACGTCGACCTGGTGGTTATTCGCTACGAGGACAACCATTCGGTGCTCTACGGACGCTGCTTGCATCGCGGCGCCCACATGGCCGACGGTCGCCTCGAAGGCGACACGCTCCTCTGCGGCCTGCACAACTGGGACTATGAGATTAAGACCGGTGTCAGCGCCTACAACAACGACGAGGTGTTGCGGAAGTTCGCGAGTTGGGTCGAGGGCGATGAGCTGTTCGTCGATGCCGAAGAGGTTGCCCTCTGGGAGAAATCGCACCCGCAGCCTTACGATCTCGATGCCTACCAAGGGGCATTCCAGGACTTCCACGGGACACCAGAGGAGCCCCATGTCGGACTGATCCGAAATCTCGCCAACGACGGTCTCGAAAAGGTCGGCCATCACGGAGCGGTGGCGTCCATGGGCGTGTCGCGCGAACTGCTGCCCTCGTGGGACGACATCCAGTTCGTGACCGCACAGGTCGCGCGGCGTCCGCTGTTCGATCACGACCCCGTCTCGTCGAAAACCGTCATCGGGCCGAACGCGGCAAAGCCCCTCGAGCTTGAGATTCCCCTCTTCGTTTCGGACATGAGCTTCGGTTCGCTCTCCGAAGAAGCCAAGGTGGCGCTGGCCAAAGGAGCAGAACAGGCCGGTACCGGAATCTGTAGCGGTGAGGGCGGCATGCTCCCCGAAGAGCAGGCCGAGAACAGCCGGTATTTCTACGAGCTTGCCTCCGGTCGATTCGGGTGGAGCATCGACAAGGTCAAGTTGGTTCAGGCGTTCCACTTCAAGTTTGGCCAGGGCGCGAAGACCGGTACGGGCGGCCACCTCCCCGGCATCAAGGTGCGCGGAAAGATCGCCGAGGTCCGCGCGCTCGAGCCCGGCCAGGATGCCATCAGTCCGGCCACCTTTCCCGACCTCACAAACGTCGAAGCGTTCCGCGATCTCGCCAATGAGGTGCGCGACGCATCGGGCGGTATTCCCATCGGCGCCAAGCTGAGCGCGCAGCACATCGA
>CAZGVQ010000529.1:0-3046 GCA_964529355.1 uncultured Acidimicrobiales bacterium | reverse complement strand
CCGCCAGGTAGTGCAGCTTGCGGAGCGGCGAGGACATATAAAGCCCGAACATGCCGGTGCGACGATCGTTGATCATCAGTTCGGGCGCCACAAAGGCGGTGAACAACAACACGGCGATACCGGTGAGCCCCAGGTAGCCCGAGTAGTCGGCTTGCTCTCCCAGCAGATCGCCGGGAATCACGATGGCGATACCCACAAAGATCAGGGCAGGAACGAAAGCGATGAGGATGGTGAGAATCGGCGCGACCTTGTATCGGAACTTTCGCCGAAGGCCCAGCGCCCGTTGCACCGACGCGATGAACACGCTCTTCATGGCGGCTGCGGTGTTGGTGCGCGGACCGTCGTAAACCCGGTAGCCGCGGTCGTAGATCTCGGCGTTGCTCTGGTCGGTCATTCGCCGTGCACCTCGAGCAGAAAGAGGTCTTCGAGCGATTGTTGTACGGGCGCGAATCGGCGCAGCGAGGCATCGGTTTCGGCCACCACATCGCGCACGGCCACCGCTATGGACTCGATGGGTTCGTCATCGCCTATGAGCAGCCGGTTGCGGTCGATCTGGACGGTGAGACCCCGAGAGGTGAGGCCGGCTGCGACCTGTTCGTGCATGTCATCGAGCACAACCATCGCCCCTCCCCCACCGACCTGCAGGTCTTTGATGGGGCCCGATGCCGCGACGGTTCCGCCCGCAATGATCACCACGTTGTCAGCAATACGTTCGACCTCCTCGAGCAGATGCGACGACAACACGACATCGATGTCGTACTTGGTGCCAATGTCGCGTATGAGCTCGAGCATGTCATCGCGCTGCACGGGGTCGAGCCCATCGGTGGGCTCATCGAGAATCACCAACGATGGCCCGTGGGCGATGGCCTGGGCCAGCTTCACCCGCTGACGCTGACCGGTAGACATGGTGCCGATTGGTCGAGCCCGCTCCTCGCCGAGGCCAACCAGCCAGAGCGCATCGCTTGACCGGGTGGTGGCTTCGCGTTTGGGGAGCCCATGGATCTCGGCGATGTGGCGCACCAGATCCTGCGCTGCGACGTCGGTGGGAAGGTCGTGATGCTCCGGGCTGTAACCGATGCGCTGCCGTAATTCGGGTCCGGCGGTTGCAGGATCCTGACCAAGGACCCGAAGGTCGCCGCCACCTCGGGGATGGAGGCCCAGCAGCATGCCAAAGAGGGTGGTCTTGCCGGAACCATTTGACCCGAGCAAACCCGTAATGCCCTTGGGAATATCGGCGGTGAGGTCGCGAAACACCTGGTTATCGCCCCAAGATTTCGACACCGCAGTCGCCGAGATCACACTGGGAGAGGGGCTGGCGTCGTCGGCAGCTGCGGTGTCAGATTCGCTCACTGTGTTCACTCTGCCATCGCAAACGCCTCGCCCACATCGGCAATCTAGCCGGTCTTGCCTCATCCTCAGGGACGATTGCAACCGATCTGCAACCCCGTTCGTGGAGGTTCTTTGAGACATTCCGGGGAGATTCCGAGGGATTGTCGGCCGCTCATTCGATTGAGGGGTACAACAACGAACAGGGGAGTTCATTCACATGGCGGTACGGCGAATAGGGGGACTTGTGGCTATCGCCGCAATGTTGGCCAGCTTGCTGGCGTTTCTTCCGACGACAAGCGTTGCAGCACAGGGGGCAGCCGTAACGGTTGCCGAAGGCGAATCGATTCAGGCTGCGCTCGACGCAGCCGAACCCGGAACCACCATCACCGTGGAGGCCGGGGTGTATGACGAGGCCCTGGTGATCCGCACTGACGGCATTACCTTGCGAGGCGAAGAGGGCGCAGTCATCAGCCCGGGCGATGCGACATCGGAGTGCGAGTTCTTCGGGTTCTACGACGCGATCTGTATCGCCGCCGACTACTTCGTCAATGAAGCGGGCCAATCCGATAGCAACGAGACGATCTATGACGTCACTGTCTCCGGGTTCACCATCAACAACGTCGGGGGCGCCGGCGTCGGTGTTGTCCGGGGCGACAACATCACCATCAGCGACAACTCGGTGACCAAGGCAGGCTGCGACAGCTTTTACGTCATTTCCAGCAACGACTTCGAAGTCAGTAGAAACGTCTCGAAAAAGGCCAGCCAGGTCTTGGGCTTTTGCAACGGCATCACCGTGGTGAATAGCACCGACGGTCTTGTCTCGCGGAACAAGGTTCTCAACGGAGCCGGGACCGCCATCTTGGTGAACGACTCACATCGCATCAGAGTTGAACGCAGCAAAGTCGTGGGCAACTGCAACGGCATCATCATGACGCAGGATCCTGGTCTCCCTCTTGGGCTAAAGAACATCAAGGTCACCAACAACACCGTCTCGAGAAACAACAAGACCTGTCAGTCCTTCTTGTTCTTTGGCATCGAGTTGACCACCGGTGGCGTCGGCATCGGCACCCTCGGCGGCGACAAGATCCAGATCAAGAACAACAAGGTCACCAAGAACGTGGTGAGCGACGACCAACTGCCAATGGGTGGCACCGGCATCTTCATCGGAGACGACATCAACGTCTTCACCGGCGAGTTCCGCGAGTCTGTCGGGCGAGTCAGCGTCAACCGCAACAAGGTCACCGGCAACATCGTCAACGATGTCGAAACCGATATTGCTGTTGACACGGTCGACGGGAACGTGAAAGTTAACAGGAACACCTGCGGCGTCAGCTCACCTGACCCCGCGTGGTGCGGCGGGTAGAGCTCGCCTGAAGCGATTGGCCGGCGGAACCCTCCAAGCACCGTCGGCCAATCGCCGGTTCTTCGCCACAGCTGACGACAGCCGGCGAAAGTATGCACCACCAAGATCCCAAGGGCGGCGGTTCCTTGGCGAAGCGGGTTGGGGATCGCTCCGAAGATCCCCAACCCGCAAACCATTTTCGGAGACGAACAGGAGGTTCGACAGTGCAGAACGAGCAGTTAGACGATTACGGGAAGGTGCCGCTGTCCCGGCGGCGACTTCTCACCGGAGTGGCGGGGACCGGCGCAGCGGCGGGGGCGGTGGCGCTGGGTGGCGGGGCCAGCCCCGCCGCCGCGCAGGGGAAAAGCCGAACGG
>CAZGVQ010000528.1:0-3050 GCA_964529355.1 uncultured Acidimicrobiales bacterium | reverse complement strand
GGGTCGTGGGTTCGATTCCCACCAGCTCCACGTTGAAACTCGTTGCGTGTGCAACGAGTTTCTTTCGTTTTGGCGACTCGTCGAAGAAGACCGGCTTGCAGTCGCCGCGTCATACTTGCGCATGGACCGAACGACGCTTTCCGACGACGATGCCCACGTAGCGCTGAACACTCCTTCGATGGCTCCGCCGGCCCGTGGCCCGCAGTTCACTGAAGGTGCCACAGCCGACCTGCGCGATGCGATGGCTCGATTCTCGAACGCCGCTGACCACCCGCCGCGTCGGCTCGCGGTCGTTGCGGCTGTGGATGCCATCGATCTTCTCAACGTCACCAACACCGCCGCCGAAGTGATGTCGGAGCGGCTGGGCGTTGAGGGCGGCAGTGCCAACGTCGACGTCATCGCAGCCGGGTGGGAGGTTCCGTCCTACACGCTGGCCACCGTCCTCGGGTTCGCCGAAAGGCGCGAGCAGATTCGGGCCGACGCCGAAATAATTGCCCGGGTGATCGGCCGGAACGAACCATCGAACCCCGCAGCAGACGCAGCAACGGGACGACTGTTGGCGTTGTTCGACGACCACGCCGACCCGGTGGCGGCGGTGTCATTGCTCTACCAGAACCACGACGCGAGCGCCGGGCTTGTTCCGCGACGGGTGATGGCTGCCTTCGCCCTTTCCGAGTCCGACAGCGCCGGGCAGACGGTACGAGTCGCTGAAGAGCAGATCACGATTGGCACGCACACGATCGAATCGGGTGAAGCGGTGCAGATCGAGCTTGCGGGCATTCCCTATGGCGCTGGGCCCCACCGATGTCCGGGCGAGGATCTCGCCAACGCCATCGTCGACGGCGTTGTCGCAGCCCTTTCGCGGGCGCGCTATCGATTCCGAGCGTCGCTCGTCGAGGTCGACGCTGCGGGTTCTCCAATTCGATTCGAAATGGAGCGCCCTAGCCGGCAGTGAGCAGCCCGGGCGCAAATGCTGGTCATCACCACCCCGAATCGATGGTTCCCGGTCGAGTCGCACCTCAAAGTGTTGTTTCTTCACTGGAGCCGAAGCTGGCGGGCCAGCGTCCCCTCGAGATCGACCTGCGTGATTCCGTGCCGGCGGTAGCCCTCGGCGCCTGAGAGTCCGCGCCTGCAAAATCGCCGAGGCGACCTGGGAAAACGCCGAACGACGCTCGAAATCGTTTTGTCGACCCTTACCGCACTGCGATCTGCACCGACGAAGTCCTTGGAACATAAGAATTTCTAGGGAACGGGACACTCTCTGGTGGCTTTGCCGCGCAGCATTACTTCGTTTGGCCGCGTCTTGTTGGTCGTGCTTGTCGCATTCAGCGGCACAGTGCTGTCATCAAGCACTCCTGCAGGGGCTGCGGCCGCAACCTGCGGCGGCGTGATCTTCCAGGACTTCGATAGCGATGGGTCGCGTGTCGAGGACTACTCGCATGTGTCCACCGAATACGCCGCCGTCCCCGACGAGGGTGTGGCGGGCGTGCTCATCACGCTCACCGATGCGCAGGGCGACGTCTTTACCGACACCACCGACGCCAATGGCGTGTGGTCGGTAGGACTCGACACCGCCGACTTCCCGGTGCGGATGGACGTCACCGGCTACCCGAGCGGGTGGAACCCCGGCCCGGTAGGTCCCGACTCCGGATCAATCAACCAGTTTCTCGACACCGCAGCGGACTGCGCCGGACCCTTTGACGGCCTCGGTCAGGCTGGCAACGCAAGCGTGTCCGCGCCTGGCTCGTTTTGTGAAAACCGGCCCGAGTTTGTCTCATCGTGCTACCTCTTTGGCGACGCTCCCGACCACGACAGTCAGCCGGCCATTCTCACGCTCGTCGACGGTGCTATCGATGACCTGTCCACCAACAGCGCAGACTGGCGGGTCGACGAATACGACCCCATCGCGACTCTGGGCGAAGTCGGCACCGTGTATGGCATCGACGTGCGGGACCAGGACGGATCTACCTACGCCGCATCGTTTGTGAAACGTCACGCGCAGCTTGGCCCTACGGGCAATCCCACCACCATCTACCGAGTCGGGCCAGCCGGGCCGGCGCCGTGGTTTACCGTCGATCCCGCAGCACCGAACCCCCACTCGGGCGCGGTTGACGGTTGGAAGTCCGACAACGCCGCGTTCGCCGCGGTCGGCCGCGAAGGGCTTGGCGACCTCGAGATCTCGCCGGACGGAAACACGCTCTACACCGTTGACCTGGGCAATCGTCAACTTATCTCCGTGCCCATCAACCCCGATGGTTCCCCCAACACCGCCGGTGTCGTTCGCACCGACATCACCGCCGCATCGCTTGGTGTCGCCGCAACCTGTGCTGCCTCCGATGTTCGCCCCTTTGGTTTGGGCTTTACCGCAAACGGCGATCTGCTCTTGGGTGCGGTCTGTTCGGCCGAGTCGACAGTGGCTGCTGCTGACTACCCGGTCGACCGGCTTACTGGTCCTCACTTGGGCGACAAGAACCAGCTCGACGCGTGGGTCTTTACCCACAGCGCCGGAACGTTCTCCAACCGCATCGACGTTCCACTGCCACTCGGTTCCCGCGGAACCCAGAACGGCGGCAACGCAATGTACGCGTTCACCGGCAGTTCCGATTGGCGCCCATGGGTCACCCAGCCGCCGTTTCAGGACAACTTCACCGGTTGGCCTGCTGGCGCCGCGACCTACGCACAGCCGCTGATCTCCGATATCTCGGTAGACGGTGACGACTTGATCATCGGAATCATGGACATCTGGGGTCACCAGGCCGGCTCGAACGCCTTCTTTGAAAACTACGACGGCGGCAACGGCGGCAACGAATATCAGGTCGACCAGCCGATCAGTTCCGGCGACGCCGTGCGCGCCGTTGGCGATGGTTCTGGCGGCTACACGTTCCCGACCACGGGGGCTGACTTTTTCTATACCGGGGATGGCTACACAACGTCGCACCTCGAAACCACGCTTGGTTCATCGGTCCAGATCCCCGGGCGGCCGTACACGGTCATGAATGCGTTCGACCCGGTCAACCCCAACCAAACCTGGCAATCAGGCGGTCTGGAGT
>CAZGVQ010000527.1:0-3056 GCA_964529355.1 uncultured Acidimicrobiales bacterium | reverse complement strand
TGCCCTTCGTGTGGAGTTCGTTTCGGGGTTTGGCTTCTGGACGAACTAGTCGAGGGTGAGTTTAAGGCCCTCGGATGCAGCTACAACCGAGCCGACATCGAGATCGACCGCAATCGCCTGTGCTTCGAGGAGCAACTGGTCGATCATCTCGTCGTCGTGCAACGGGTCGTGGTGGAAAAGCACCAGCTGCTTGGCTTTGGCCTGATGGGCCACCTCGAGCGCGTAGCGAATCGAACAATGACCCCAATGGGGACGCTCGCGAAACTCGGCCTCGGTGAACTGCGCATCGTGGATCAGCACATCGACCCCAGCGGCCAGCTCGAGCACGGAGTCGGCGACACTCGTGGGGTCATCGACCGGTTCCTGGTGGTCGCTCATGTAGGCGACGGTCCGGCCGCCCCATTCGACTCGGTATCCGTTGGTGACTCCGACGTGGGGCACCGGGCGACAGGTGACCATCGCGGGACCAATTGTCATCTCGCCGTGCAGCATGTCGTGGAATCGGACATCGCCGACGAGGTCCGAGGAGTGCACGGGAAAGAACGGCGGGTTGAGAAACGTGTCGAACTCGTCGGTGAGGCAGCGGTCTTCCCCACAGGGTCCGTAGACATCGAGCTCGGCACCGGGCTGATGGATCGGTGCAAAGAAGGGCAGGCCTTGTATGTGATCCCAGTGGAGGTGGGTGAGAAGTGCTGTGCCGATGAACGGGTCGCTGCCCTGACAGTCGGTACCGAAGGTGCGCAACCCGGTACCCAGATCGAAGACGATGGGGTTCCCGTCTTCGCCTTCGAGAACAACGCAGGAAGTGTTGCCGCCGTAGCGGTGAAGGTCGGGTGACGAGCACGGAGTCGAACCCCGGACGCCATAGAACGAAACCGTTAGCAACGTACCTTCCCCCTTCCAGCTTCGAATCGTAGGTCAATCCTTCGACTTTCCTCCACACGTTGTGACGGATTCCGCCGGATTGTGACGGATTTACTAGCTGGGCAGTCGCAGCACTCCAGCCTCGCGAACCGCTAGTCCGTCGGCGATAAGGCCAGCGGCAACCCTGGTGGCCCGCTCGTGGTCGCCGGGCCAACCCATCACGGCGGCGAGGTCTTCCTCGGCCACCGACTCGGCGCGAAGCCGGTCGACAAGTCGGCCTCTCCCCTGCCGATCGCTGCCCGCAAAGGTCGATTGTTTTCCGCTGACACCGGCCGATCCGACAGCCGGGTCAGCACCTTCGCCCTGCCATCCACAGGTTGCAAGGGCCGGACAGGCGCGACACGTCGGGTTCCGTTTGGTACAGATCATTGCCCCGAGGTCGAGCATCGATTGGTTCCATGCCCAACCTTCGCCGGCGGGTGCCACCTGGTCGGCCAGGGCCTGCACCTCGGCCGCCTTGAGCGGGGCGGCGCTCTGTCGGGCCAACACGCGAGCCACGTTGGTGTCGACCACCGCCACGTCGGCCTCGAAGGCGAACGCGAGAACGGCCCTCGCGGTATACGGGCCCACCCCCGCCAGGGCCAACAACTCGGGAAGCGAATCGGGAACCACGCCACCGTGCTCATCGGCGATCTGCACGGCGCACCGGTGCAGGTTGAGCGCCCGCCGGTTGTAGCCCAGCCCGGCCCAGAGGCGCACCACGTCGGCAACGGACCCGGCGGCGCAATCGACCGCTGTCGGGAACGCATCGAGGAACGCTTCGTACTTGGGGATGACCCGGGCTACCTGGGTCTGTTGCAGCATGAGCTCGGACACCAGGATGCTCCAGGGATCGCGGGTGCGTCGCCACGGCAGGTCGCGCCGGACCTCGGCGCCCCAGCGAAGTAGCTCGTCAACATCCACGAGCGAAACGTAGTGGTTTAGCCGCCGGCCAGGCAGCTTGGCTCGAACACCGAATCGAAGGCGCCGAACCGACCGGCGACCTCGCGGGTTCGGGCCGCCGAGGCTTCGGGCGCGCGTCGACCGTCTCCCTCTGCCGGAGTGATCACAAAGTCCGAGCGGTCGACCCACGTGGGGACGATGCACCCTGCCGTGACGCCGAACCCTCCGCTGCGTAGCTCTTCGACGGTCACCTGCACCATCACCCCATCCTGGGCGGCGACCACACAGCACTCGGCCGACTGGTTCGACAGAAAGTTGCCGAGGCCATACACCACGGGAGTGTCGTTGCCCGTCGAAGGATCGATGGGCTGCACCACATGGGCGTGGTGCCCGACGATGAGATCGATGTCGGGATTGCCTCGCAGACGGTCGGCCACATCCACCTGTTGTGCGTTGGGCGTCGCCACGTACTCCGAGCCCCAATGGAGGCTCACGATCACCACGTCGGCGCCCGCGCTTCGCGCCGATGCGGCCCGGTCCTCGATGAGATCAGCGTCGAGGAGATCCACCAGCCAAGGCTTGTCGCTCGGCAGCCGGAATCCGTTGAGCCCATAGGTAAACGACAGGTGGGCCATCGTGATGCCGTTGGCTTCATACACCGTCGCCTCGTCTGCCTCGCCGGCGCTCCGGGCGATGCCGGCGAACCCGAGGCCAGCATCGTCGAGTACCGCAGCGGTATCGAGCACGCCCGACTCACCGCGGTCGAAGGAATGGTTCGACGCCAGCGAGCAGCCGTCATAGCCGGCAGCGGCCACCGCCTCCGCCAATTGAAACGGGGCGTTGAATACCGGGTAGCCGCTGATTCGCGTGTTGGTGGATGACAGCGGCGACTCCATGTGGCAAAGGGCCAGGTCTGCACTGTCGATGAACGGGGCAACCTCGGCGAACATCGGCGCAAAGTCGTAGTCGGCGCCAACCACCCGTCCGTAGCTTTGCGCCTGGCGGGTCACCGGCCCGTGGGGAATCATGTCGCCGGTGAACAGCACGGTTGCCGACCGTTGCGGTCGAGCCTTCGGGCGAGGCGGTTCGGGAAGCTGGGGAAGCTCGCGTTCGAGCGTGATGTCCAACGGGTTCTCCCCGCCGCTGATTGCACCATCGGCTGCCACGCTGGGCTGCATTCCTGCTCGAATACCGGTTTGAACCGATTCGATGAACACCAGTTCGAACCCGGCGTCGCCACGATCGGACAC
>CAZGVQ010000526.1:0-3059 GCA_964529355.1 uncultured Acidimicrobiales bacterium | reverse complement strand
CGCCACCACCAGCACCACCCGATCGGCGACCGCGCCAACCCGTTGATTGAGGGTGCCCAGGGCGTCGGCGAACGCGATGCCGAGTTCGGTCGGTGGGTGCACCCCGAGGCCCACCTCCTCGCTGACGATCACGGTGGGTTGTTTCCGTTCGGTCAGCGCATCGAGCAGCGGATCGATGGCAACGGCCATGTCCCGGTGCCCGCTTACCCAGGTGCCCAGCGAATCGACGAGCACCGGTCCGGGGTTGCTCAGCAGGGCGCCTGGCAGATCGACGCCACACTCGATGGTGGCCCAGGTGTCGGGCCGCCGTGCCCGGTGGGTTTCGACGCGGGCGGCGAAGCCTCGATCCTCCGGCGAGACCGTCGCCGTGGCCAGATACGCGATATCGGGTCCGTAGGTCGCCGCGAAGCGCTCGGCCGCCGCCGACTTTCCCGAACGGGTTCCCCCGAGCACCAGCGTGATCATGGGTGCGACCGCAAACCGGCGGCCACGGCCTGGTGGGTGGCCCGGGCGATGCGCGCTCCCCAGGTGGACCGTGGACCTCCATAGGTCGCGGGCTCGTCGGTGTGGGCTGTGTCGTTTGTGCTGCCGGCAGGCCACAGAATCGCGACCGCGTCACTTGCGGTTCCCGTGCCCGCCACGCCAGCCTCAAAGAGCGCCTGGGTCTTGGCCTCGGTGATGGTGGCGATGGCATTGACCGCTGCCGCCTCGGTCAGCGCAACCGGGCACTGGGCCACGATGTTGATGGTTCCAGGACTCCAGGAGTTGTGGGATCCGTCGGCATCGGCCGCCCAGGTTGGCCGAGTGACCCCCACCGTTGCCTCGACCAGGACGCCTTCGTCGGTTCCGGTCTCTGCACGGGCCACGTTTGCCGCGGTGAGAAATCCGACCCCGGTTCCCGACAGCGACTGCTCGGATGCAATCGCGTCGACGAACTCGCCGAGGTCGGCGTGCCCGAAGTCGGACGAAACGGTGGCGTTCATCATCCACGCAATGGTGGCCCGCCCGCCGCCGACCGGTGCAGACGACAGGCAGTGCTGCAAACTGGCGAACCGCCAGACCATCAGCGAGCGCTGTGCCGCGCCGTGGGCGGTTTGGGTGGCCGGAGTCATGCGGGAAACAGGGGTGGGGCTCAGAAGTCGATGCCCCGCATGGCGCGGATGCCCTGGTCATACGCGTGTTTGATGTTGGTCATTTCGGTCGCGGTATCGGCCACCTCGATGATGGCCTGGGGCATGTCGCGGCCGGTGAGGACCACGTTGGTCTTTGCCTCGCGCCCGGTCACGGCGGTCTTCACCGATGCCGTATCGATCCAACCCCAGTTCATCGGGTAGCTGATCTCGTCGAGCACCACCAGGCGATACCGACCGCCGGTGAGCACTTCCTGGGTCTTCGCAAAGGCCGCCTGAGCCACCGCTTCGTCCTCGGTGAGATCCTCGCTGTCCCAGCTGAAGCCTTCGCCGAGAGTCCACCAGTCGACACCGAGTTGTCGGGCCACTTTCTCCTCGCCGGTATTCCAATTGCCCGACTTCAGAAACTGCACGACGGCCACCGGCCAGTCGCGGGCAACCGCTCGCATCACGACACCGAAGGCCGCCGAGGACTTGCCCTTGCCATGCCCGGTGTTCACCAGGACCAGCGAGGTTGCGCGGCGGAGCTCGTCGGGCCGGGGATCTTCGGTTCTCGGCGCTGACTGTTCGGTGCTCACTGTTGCTGCTTTCGTCGTACGGCGATATTCACACGTCCGTCAGGGTCGTGCATGATCTGGGCATCGATGGCGTAGTGGGTTGCCAGGTTCTCGGCGGTCAGTACGTCGATCGGTCGGCCCGAAGCCACGGCTCGCCCCTTGGCGATCATGGCCATGTGGTCGGCGAATTGTCCGGCCAGCTGCAGGTCGTGCATGGTGCTGATCACCGTGAGGCCTCGCTCGGCGCGGAGCTCACTGATGAGTTCGAGCACGTCGAACTGATGGCCGATGTCGAGCCCGGTCGTGGGCTCGTCGAGCACCAGCACCGGAGCTTCCTGCACGAGCGCCCGGGCGATAACAACCCGTTGCCGCTCGCCACCTGAGAGGGTCTCGACTTCTCTTCCGCCAAACGTCTCGAGATCGAGACGGGTGATGGTGTCCGAAACCACGGCCCGGTCCTGCTCGGAGGCCGAGTAGCGCAAGCCCTGATGCGGAGTACGCCCCAGCAGGATGTAGTCGCCAACCCGCACGCCCGGCGGAACCACCGGACTCTGCGGTACCAACCCGACCAGTTTTGCCCGCTCGCGGATGCTGAGTTTGTTATTCGCTCCGGCGCCGATGGTGATCGTGCCGGTATGCGAGTTGAGCCCGGCCAGACAGCGCAACAGGGTGGTCTTGCCCGCACCGTTCGGGCCAACGATCGCCAGCCACGAGCCGGCGGCAACCGACAAGTCGATGTCGTCGAGAAGGGTCACCGGGCCGCGTTTGGAGCCCACCTGCACACCAACGCCGTTGAACGTTACAGAAGGGCCGCTCATGTTGTGCGCCCCGACTGCGAGCGAAGGATCAACAGAAAGAACGGTGCCCCGACGAACGCGGTGACCACGCCAATCGGCAGCTCGGCCGGCGACTGCAAGGTACGAGCGGCGATGTCGGCCAGGGCCAGGAACGCGGCCCCGAAGAGAATCGAGAGTGGAATGACCCGGCGATTACCCACCCCTGCCAACTGCCGAACCGCGTGGGGCACCACCAGGCCCACGAAGCCGATGAGGCCACTCACCGACACTGCCGCCGCGGCGGCCAGCGAGGCGAACACCAACACGATGCGTCGAACCCGCTTGGGGTTGAGGCCCAGCGTTGCGGCCTCGTCGTCGCCCACGGCAAGCACGTCGAGCGCGCCGGCCATCCAGACGAGGATTGCCAAACACACCACGGCATAGGGGAGTACCAACAACACGCTGTCCCAGCTGCCCTCGAGGCGACCGAGAATCCACACGTACACCTGGCGAAGGGTGTCGGCGTTGCGTTGCTGCACATAGGTCTGCGCTGCCGTCAGAAAGCTCGTGACCGCGATGCCGGCCAGAATCAGTGT
>CAZGVQ010000525.1:0-3059 GCA_964529355.1 uncultured Acidimicrobiales bacterium | reverse complement strand
TATTCGGATCACCACTGGAAGGGCACCCAGCCCGGCTTCATCGAAGTATCGGTGACCGTCAACGACACGACCGTCTCGGAGCGGCGCGACATCTACTTCAGCGGCTGCACTTGAGGCGGCGAGTAGCCGGTTCGGTCGAACCGCCTCTATTGATTCAGTTGAATCCAGTCGTCGAGCTGGGCCCATCGTTCGTAGAGCCAGTCGATCTGACGCTCGGGATCATCGGGCACCTCTGCTCGATCAAAGCGCCAGAGCCGAACCTTCACCGGTGTCGTCGACGGAACCGAGTCACGAATGTCCACGAGGGTCGACAAGGACTCAAACCCAACATGCCCCATGAGAATCACGTCGGCATCGGGTGCGCCTTCGAGGAGAGCCAGGGTGCCGGCCGGTTGAGGCGGAAGTAGGTAACGAAGTGCTTCCGCCCGAGCAAGATCGCCAGGTCGCCGCTCGGCAATTCGTTTGAGCACCTTTTCACGACGTTCCGGCGTGAAGAACGTGCCCTCCGGAAAGATCGCCGCCACCGACCCCGCCGACACACGACCCGCCATAGCCCCTAGCCGTTCAATGTCGTCGGTGCCCCGGGCCGACGCACGATCGATGAAGGTGTTGTCGAGCCGGCCGCCGTAGAGGTCGAGGTTGGGCGCCCAACGGAGTCCGGCGGCCAACGCGTATTTGATTTCGTGCCCGAACTGCCCGAAGACCGACGACGGCAGCATCGCGTCAACCAGACTGCAGTGGCGTCCAATGACGATGGCGTTGCCCGCCCGTGCGTTGTCGAGACCCTCGATTTCAATCTCGAGCCCACAAAAGGTGCGGGCCGCCTGAAGAAGCGACGACGTGTACCAGTATTGAGCCTTCATATGGCGCTGCACCGAGGCCGCCGATTTGATCCGGATGCCCAGGCCAGCGCGCAACCAGAGATAGCTGGCAACGAGAATCCCAGCTGCCTCGATGAGCAGGATGTTGGTGACGAACAGGCCAATCCGCACATAGCGGAACGATCGGATACCGCGCAGCAGGTCGGTGATCACCACGCCGATCGTCAAGAACGGGAACAACAGCACCGTCAATGCGAGCGCGCCGAACACCGAGCCGATCGAAATTGCGCGTCGTTGTAAAGCCGCCGGGAGCGATGCCGTGGTCGGAGCAGGCATGCCCAAAGGCTACGTGGTCGATAGCGCTGGAGAACTGGTTCACTGGAGGTTTGTGACGACGACGCCGACCGGGCCGAAATCGGGATTCGTTCACGGCTATATCTCAAGTCTGAACCGGCTTACCGCCGAGCTCCGACATGGGAGACGGCCAGTGGTGGGCGACATTCTGGCTGGCCTGAGCGTGGCGATGGTGCTGATTCCCCAGTCGATCGCCTATGCCGACATCGCCGGCCTGCCACCCCACGTCGGGTTGTTCGCCTCGGCGTTTCCGTTGCTGATCTTTGCGCTCTTTGCGTCGTCGCCCTACCTCCAGACCGGGCCGGTCGCCGTAACCAGTCTGCTCACGATCGGTGTGCTCGCCAGCCAAGCCGAAACCCTCAGCACCGACGAGCTGGTGAAACAAGCAGCGCTGCTGGCCGTGTTGGTCGGGGCCATCCGCTTTTTGCTGGGCGTGTTCCGGCTTGGCGTGGTTGCCTACCTCCTTGCCGAACCGGTGATGATCGGCTTTACCTCAGGCGCCGGGGTGGTCATCCTCAGCTCTCAGCTGCCAAAAGCCATGGGTCTCAGCCGCGAGCCCGATGGAGTGCTCCCCAACTTCGACAATCCACTCGTTCGAACCCTTTGGACCCTGGTGCACCCCGACGCCTGGGATATCGAGGCCATCGTGCTGGCGGTGATCACGCTCGTGCTCATGCTCGGCGGACGAAAGCTGCACCGATTGTTTCCCGGCGTGATGTTTGCCGTCATCTTCGGCGTGATCTACTCCAACGTCACCGACTACGACGGCGGCATCATCGGCGATATTCCCGAGGGTCTGCCGCCGTTCAGCATCGACCTTCCATGGGGCGACATCCCCACCCTGTTCATCGGTGCCATCGTCATCGCCCTCGTCGGGTTCGCCGAACCAGCCTCCATCGCGCGCACCTTTGCTGGCGAGGATGGCGAAAAGTGGAGCGCAAGCCAGGAGTTCTTCAGCTCCGGTTGCGCCAACCTGGTCGCCGGAATCACCGGCGCCTACCCGGTCGGCGGATCGTTCTCACGAAGCTCGGTAAACCGCTTTGCCGGCGCACAAAGCAAGTGGGCTGGCGGTATCACCGGCTTGGTGGTCCTTGGCTTTCTGCCATTCGCTGGGGTGCTCGAGGCCCTCCCCGAAGCGGTACTCGGCGCCATTGTTGTTGGGGCGGTCTACTCCCTCGTCAGACCGAGCCGCCTGCTCGAGCTTCGGCACCGCTCCAAATCACAGGCCGGACTCACCTACGTGACCTTTGTGCTGACGCTCATCACCCCACCCCGTGTGTTTCTGGCCGTCATCATCGGTGTGGTCATCGCCTTCGTCCACCACTTCTTCCTCAAGTTCAGACTCGACATCGACCAACCCACGCCAACCTCTCTTCGAGCGCGGCCGGTGGGGATGCTGTGGTTCGCCTCCAACGGCGCACTCGAGGAGCAACTCTCGGCCGCACTGGTCGACAACCCACAGGCCACCCACGTCGAGATCGACCTGAGCGACATCCCCTCGATCGATTCGGGGGTGGCCGACGCAATCGGTGGGGCGATCGAGAATCATCGCGACCGCACCATGGTGGTAACCCACGCACCAATGGGATCCGAGGCCCTGCTCAAAGGGCTGGGTCTTTCGATCACCTGAGAAATACCGCGGATTCTTCGAAACCCAAGGCGTCCAACGCGCAAACGCAAAGTATCCTCGCAGGCGGAGAGATGGCAGAGCGGACGATTGCGATGGTCTTGAAAACCATTGGGCCTTCACGGGTCCCGGGGGTTCGAATCCCCCTCTCTCCGCGTCGGTTTCGGTCCTGGCGGACCGAAGCCCTTACCGAGTTGCTCCGCAACTCCCGCCTGTCAAGTCCGCCGAACGTGTCGACGTTGTCCCTTTAGGTCCGC
>CAZGVQ010000524.1:0-3060 GCA_964529355.1 uncultured Acidimicrobiales bacterium | reverse complement strand
CATCAGCCTCGACTCGGTTACCCACGACCTCACCGACGAGCCGCCATGGGAGACCGACATCATCGACCTCTCCTTCCCCGACGATGCCGCCAAGGTCGATGGGTCACCAACCCTTCAGGCGCTCGAGGTCGGCGATTCGTCCGACGCTCCGGCCTTTCTCATCGTTACCCGCGGCCGCGACGCCCGCCTCGACAGCGCAGCCCGGCTGGGCGACACCATCAACGACACCGGCGGCTCAGCCGAGGTGGTCGACGTCAGCCCGTACGACCACGGCGAGGTCAGCAGCCAACTGGGCCTCCCCGGCGAAGAGCTCGTCACTCCGGCGGTTGAGAGCTTCGTGCAGCAGTGCACCCAAGCCTGAGAGCGACTACTTGAAAAACCGCTATGAATCCGGGCTGCTCGTTCGTCGCAGTAGTAATGGGATCCATGACTCGACTCGACGGACCGGCGGATGATCCCAGCGTCGCTCTTGAGTTCTCCGAGTTCTACCGACAAGAGCTGACCAAGCAGGTCCGCCGCGCTGCGCTAATTCTGGGATCCGATGAGGCTGCGAATGACGTGGTGCATGACTCGTTCGCCAAGGTGTTCGCTCGATGGGGTGAGATTGAGGAGCCCGGCGGGTATCTGCAACGAACGGTTCTCAACGGTTGCCGAGATGGGCAGCGTCGAGCCAAGCGGCTGAGAAAGTTGCTGCCCCGTCTGGTTGGTGACCCGGTCATCCCCGAAGAAGAGACGCTGTGGGATGTCGTTTCCCACCTGCCCTTCAACCAGCGAGCTGCCGTGGTGCTTCGTTTCTACGAGCGGATGACCGAGGCCGAGATCGCTCAAACCATGAACTGCCCGACTGGCTCGGTCGGGCCGTGGATCTCGGCCGCGCTGACGACGATGAGAAAGGAACTGCAATGACCCTCGAAGATCTGATCGAGTCGACCCTCGCGAACCGTGCTGCCGATGTCGAGGTGGTCGAGCGGCACGACGAGTTCGGTTCTGACGACACCTTTGGTCGTGAGAAGAACAAGGCAAACCCGAGGCTGTGGATCGGCGCCGCGGCCGCAGCGTTGTTGGTTGTCGGCATTTCGGTGGCGGTCTGGGCCGGCCGGGATACCGGGAACCCAGTTGCGACGGAGAACACAACCCAGACCGACGAGAACGCCGGCGCCACGACGGACGAGTCCGGGGCCGAACAGACCTCAGCCGAAAGAGTCGTGATTCGATTCGATGGCATTGACCTACGAGTCCGTCCTTCGACGCCCGCGTCACTTGAGGCGGTGATTACCTACATCGAAGAGAGTGGAGCTGTCGAAAGTTGGACACTGGTGAGCCAAGAAGAGTTCTTTGCGGAATTCCAGGAGGAATTTCGAGACAACCCTGAGCTCCTTGAGGCGTTTGAGGTCGAGGACTTCATGACGGACATCCGCGTTGTTCTCGTCGATCCGTCTGAGTCTGCTTTTGCTCCCGTCGAGGCGGACATCAGAGATCTGGTGGGGGAGCGCGATGTGGTGATCGATACGCGAGATGACCAAATCCCTTCATCGTTCGATCAATTCCTTGTGGGAACCGAGTGGGTGCTTACCACGATCGACGGATCCGGAATAGAAGCTGTTTCGTCGACCCCAGTTTCGTTGTTCTTCTTCGACAACGACGCGTACCGGCTCGACACTTGTGTCGACCTGTCGGGCCCAGCAGTTCTGGGATCCTCCAGCTTGGTTCTTGGAGAACCAGCGGCGCGACGCCTGGCAAGGTGCGCGGTCGAGTGGTCCGACATTGGGAGTACCCCGGTGATCTCCCGAATCACTGAGCAGGAACTGGTGGTCGAAGGATCCACAGGATCGTTCTTCTTCCTCAACGGCGGGCCCGCAGACCGCACTCTCGACAAGTCCGGCCTTCGTACATTTGCCCAAGAGGCGGCTGGCCTGATGGTGGAAGGGTCTCGGCTCCTCAAGCCGGGCGACCGCGTGGACCTTGGGATCCTTCCCAACCTGCCGCAACCGCAGCTGCACGAGTGGTTCACTTTCGACCATGTCTCGCCCGACGGATCCATCGAGCCGAGCTTTGAGCTCCGGGGCGTTTCTCCAAAATCGTCCAAGGAGCCGAGCTTTGTTCGACCGGGCGACAACCCCCCCGAAGGCTATGTCGCCACTACGATCGTTGGGTCGCCCGACCAGGTTGTGGAGATGACTCCTCCGAACCGTGGTGAGGTGATTGGCCGCACCGTGACCATCGAGATTCCAGCCGATACGCGGCGCGGCTCTTACCGCATTTGTCAGGACAGAGTGGGATGCGTGTTTGTTGTCGTGGACTCGCAATAGCGGGGCAGGGGGTTACCCGTCACGCAAGGTCGATGATGAAGAGGAAGTAGAACACCAGGAACAACGCCACCAGGCCGTATCGGGCAAGGTGAACCAGCACGGCGGGCACGCCGAGGATGCGGGCACTCATCGCCTGCACGGTAGAGGTAAGGCTCGCCAGGATCGCCGTCTGGGCAAGAACGACCCGCTCCGGTGATGCCCCAAAACGGCCGCTGGGCGTCGAGAATCGCACCGCACCTTTTGGGGCTTTGTCGGCCTTTGCCAGGCCGGCAGCCACCATGGCGGCTCCAGCGAGAGCCCCGATAACCGCTGCGACGGCGAACAAGGGCGAGACCGTCGACGGCCCGGTTTCGCTGGGCTCCTGGGTGGTCACCAGCAGGATCATCGCCAGAGCCCCCATGCCGTAGAACACGAGCGGAAGCACCACGTTCATGAGCGCTTCCCGCTTGGTGGTGGGGTGGGTCCAGTTGTCCTCGGGCCACGAGCGCACCTTTCGCTCGATGAAGGCGAAGACAATGACCGAAACGACCAACGCCGCCGCAATTGCAATGAATCCGAAAGTCTGCACTCGTTCGATCTTCTCCGGTTTGACTCGCTGGTGGCAACGCTTAGTTTGCCTAGATGACTTCTACTGATTCTGCACGGTCTATAGCCCCCGCGTCGGGAAAGCTCGGTGTTCTCACCCCGGGCATGGGAGCGGTGGCGTCTACCTTTATCGCTGGCGTGATCGCGGCTCGTGAAGGAATCTCGC
>CAZGVQ010000523.1:0-3087 GCA_964529355.1 uncultured Acidimicrobiales bacterium | reverse complement strand
ACAGCGACCGTTCGGGGAAGCTGCTGGCCGCGGGGCTGCTGGCCGCGCAGTTCGTCACCGCGGTGTTGTGGCAGGCCGTGGTGTTCGGGCCGGGGCGGCTGACCCTCGCCGCGTGGTGGCTGGTGGCCGTACTGGTATTGGTCATCGCCTCGACTGCTGCGGCGTGGCGGGTATCGGCCCTGGCGGGAGCCCTGGTCGCTCCCACGATCGTCTGGGTGTCGGTTGCGACCGTGCTTGGGTTCTCTCTGCTGCGGCTGAACCCTGGAGCCTGAAGCCGGGAATCTGCATAGTTGCACTTCGTTACTTAAGTGTTACTATAAATCTCTATGGTTGTTGTTCCCGACGCGATCACTACCGAAGAGCGAACATGGGATCTCGGCGCGCCCGCCCTCATGTCTCGGCGGCAGCGTCGGGACCATAACGGGCCGTACCGCGCCGCAATTCCGGCTTCGCTCGCCAACGCAAGCGACCTCAATCTTACCGCCGAGACCCTTGCCATGGCAGACGATGCGTCGGCCGCAATCGTGCGCTTCGATGCCGACGCCGCCATGATTCTGCCATTCTCCGCGCTGTTGCTCCGATCCGAATCGGCCGCCTCCAGCCAGATCGAGAACCTCACCGCATCGGCCCGAGCGATCGCCATGGCCGAACTCGACGCCAGTCGGTCTCCCAACGCCCGCATCATCGTGGCCAACACGCGAGCCATGGAGGCGGCAATTGCGCTGGCCGACGACCTCGACGGGCAGGCAATCCTCGACACCCATGCCGCACTGCTGGGCGACTCCGCTCCCGACATCGTCGGTGCGTGGCGCAGCCAGCAGGTCTGGATCGGCGGCTCGCGCTTTGGCCCGCATCAGGCCGACTTTGTTCCTCCTCACCACGATCGAGTCGCCGAGGCCATGGCCGATCTGGTGGCCTTCATGCACCACGACCACTTTGCGGTGCTCGCTCATGTGGCAATCGCTCACGCGCAATTCGAGACCATTCACCCTTTCCCTGACGGCAACGGGCGTACCGGACGGGCGCTAATGCATGCCATGCTTCGTGCCAAAGGGCTGACCAACAACATCACCATCCCGGTGTCGGCGGGCCTCCTGGCAGAAACCGAGTCGTATTTCGGTGCGCTCACCGCCTTTCGCGAAGGCGACCCAAACCCCATCGTGGCCGCCGTGGCCACCGCATCGTTTGTGGCAATCGAGAACGCATCGACCCTTTCCGAGGAGCTCACCGAGATCCGAACCGGATGGACAACTCAGGTCAGCGCCCGCGCCGACGCCGCAGCCTGGAGGGTGGCCGATCTGCTGTTACGCCTGCCGGTGATCGACAGCCCCACGGTGCAGCACCAACTCGATATCCCCGCGCCCACCGCGCTACGGGCCATCGAAAAGCTCGAGACGGCCAACGTGCTGACCGAGACCAGTGGCTATGCCCGGAACCGGGTATGGCAAGCCGAGCAGATCCTCCTGGCGCTCGACGGATTCGCCGAACGAGCGGGTCGCCGGGCGCGCTGATCGGCTCCTGATCTAGCATCGTCGGTATGGGCGTATCCAGTGACTCCAGTAACTCCAGTGACGTTCAGCCGATTCTTGAGGACCTCGGAGTCCGGGTATCGGGCACCGCCCCCGCCGCAGTCGACGCCGCAACGTTGGCCGATCTGCTTCGCGCCCACCACGTGGTGATCTTTGAACCCAGTGACCTCGATGACGAGGCCCAGCAGCGGCTGCTCGATCAGTTGGGTTCCAGCTACATTCATCCGCTGGCCAAAATGATGGGAGTCACCACCATGCGGTGCAGCCACATCATCGACGATGCCGACCACCCTCCGTACCAGGACCACTGGCACACCGATGTGACCTGGGACCCCGAGCCGCCCGCCATCGGCAGTCTGCGAGCCATCGAGATGCCCGAGGATGGCGGAAACACCGTCTGGGCCAACATGCACGTCGCTGCTCAGACCCTGCCCGACCGACTCCGCGAACAGGTCGAAGGGCGCACCGCGCTGCACGATATGGGTCCGGGCAAGGCGTTTGTGTCAAAGACCAGCGCAGAACTCGTGGCGCAGACCCGCGAGCAGTACCCCGGAGTCGAACGACCGATCATCGGGAGCCATCGCGATACGGGCCAGCCATACCTCAACGTCAACTCGGGTTTCACCAGCCACATCGTCGGAATGGACCGGGCCGAGAGCGACGCGCTGCTCGACGAGATCTACCACCACATCGACACCCTCGATTGCCAGTATCGCCATGTGTGGACGGTGGGCGAGTTCGTGGTCTGGGACGAACAAGCGACGCAGCACCGCGCGGTGGGCGATCACTTCCCGCAACGCCGGGAGATGTCGCGCTACGTGGTGCGCTGAACTACCGTCAGGCGATGAATGTTGCTGTTGTAACCGGTTCGAATTCGGGCATTGGGCGATCTGCTGCTGTCGATCTCGCGGCGAAGGGTTGGAAGGTCTACGGCACGATGCGGTCGTTGGAAAAGGGCGAGAAGCTCGCCGCCATGGCCGCCGAAGCAGGCGTGTCGGTGCAGCCCGTGGTGTGCGACGTCGCCGATACCGCGTCGGTCAACGCTGCGATGGCTGAGGTGTTGGCCGACGCAGGTCGCATCGACGTCCTGGTGAACAACGCAGGAATCGGCGGTAATGGCGTAGTTGAGGAAGCGGCGATCGACACCTACCTCGACGTGTTCAATGTCAACGTCGCGGGCATCGTTCGGTGCGTGCAGGCGGTTGTGCCGGGAATGCGCGAGCGGGGGAGCGGGGCAATTGTCAACATCTCGTCGGTCGCTGGACGAATCGCAGCGTTGGCCCAGTCGCCTTACGTCGCATCGAAATGGGCGGTCGAAGGCCTCAGCGAGGGAATGGCCCAGGAGCTGGCACCGTTTGGTATCCGGGTGGTCATCATCGAGCCCGGCGTCGTGAAGACCGCAATCATGGCCAAGAACCCCGATGCTCCGAACGCCTCGGGTGCCTACGACATGGCGAACCGCCGACTGATCGGTTTCTATGCCGCCGGGCTTGCCAACCCCGGCGCGCCATCTGAGGTTGCCGATGTCATCTACGACGCGGTGACGACCGATGAATAC
>CAZGVQ010000522.1:0-3089 GCA_964529355.1 uncultured Acidimicrobiales bacterium | reverse complement strand
GCAAAGCCCTGTTTGGTGAGAAACCCGGACACCGCACTGATAAGGCCGCGGCTTTCGGGCTGGGCACGAAGGTGCTGAGCGAGTTGTGCGGTGCAGTGAAGCACGAAGTTGTTGAAGGGGCCGCCCCCGAATGGCATCGCCCCACTGAATGAGAGGTCGCGAGCAGGGTTAAGCCCGATCGCCTCGGCGAAGGTGGACACCGCTACCGGGAAGCAGGTGTACAGCTCGACGAAGTCGAGATCTGCGGCACTGCAACCGGCGGCTTCCAGTGCTGCCTGGCCAGCGATCTCGGCGCCCCTGCAGCGGTGGAGCTCGTCGCGGTTACCCACCACCACTGCATGGTTGGCTTCGGTGAAGGCATGAGGGTAGATCCACTTGCTCTCGGGGATGCCGCGTCGTGTGGCTTCGGCGACCGAGCACAGCAACAGTGCCGATGCCTGATCGACGCCCCAGTTGCTGACGTGATGCTTGCGATACGGGTAGGCCAGCACGGGCGCGTCCATGATTTCTTTCGCGCTGCGACGCTGAGTATCCCAACCATGGGGGTTCTCGACCGCGATTTCGCTGAACCGCGCATAACGATCGGCCATGTGTTGCTCATGGTCGGCGAGGCTCATGCCGCGGGCGTGTCGCCACGCGGTCTCGAGGATCGCGTAGTAGCCGACGGCCATGAATCCGAGACCAGCCTCGGATTCCTCCTTGCTCAGGATGCCGCTGTGGTCGGGGCGGTGGACTTCGTCGGGCTCGATGTCGGCGTCGTTCGGGGTGTCGCGGTCGGTGAGTTCCACGCTTTCAGCCTTGGCCCGCTTGAGGCGGTATCCGGCCTCGCCGCCAACCACGAGCGCGGTGTTGATCGAACCCGATGCGATGGCCGAGGCAGCGTCGCTGAGAATGGTCTGTTGCGAGATGCCGGCATGCACGCTCACCGATTTGGCGGTGGGCGAGCCGACGGCGTCGGCGATCATTCCGCCTGGGTTTTGATAGCTCCACCGACCAACCGGGACGATGATGCGGTCGATGGCGGTGAGGATGTCGGGCTCGCCGGTGTCGCCGCCCGCGGCGCGGGTGGCTTCGATCATGAGGTCGATGGGCTCGAGCGCGTCGTTGGCGTCTTCCTCCCGCTGGCTGACGATTCCCACTCCCACGAGGATCGGCGTAGCGGGCGCCGCGGCCGGTGTCGCGGAATCGGGAAGAGAGTCGGTCATGGGGGTGACCCTACCGGCCTGGGTTCTAAGCTGGAACCGTGAGCAACGAACCCGGCGAAGAGCCGCCAGCATCGGACTTTTTGCGCGATCAGATTCGAGCCGACCTCGACGCTGGCACCTACCAGGGTCGGGTGAAGACCCGCTTTCCGCCCGAGCCCAACGGGTTCCTGCATATCGGCCACGCAATGTCGATCTGTCTCAACTTCGGCCTGGCAACCGAGTTTGGCGGCGAATGCAATCTTCGCTTCGACGACACCAACCCCGAAGCCGAAAGCGATGAGTTCGTGCGGGCCATCATCGAAGACGTCGAATGGCTGGGCTACGAGTCGTCCGACACGGTCTACTTCGCCTCGGACTACTTCGATCAGATGTACGCATGGGCCGAGGACCTCATCAACAAGGGTCTGGCCTACGTCGACGATCTCGACTCCGAGACGATGTCGGAGATGCGGGGCGGCTTCACAACCCCCGGTACCAACAGCCCTTTTCGTGACCGGTCGGTCGAGGAGAACCTCGACCTGTTCCGCCGGATGAAGGCGGGGGAGTTTGCCGACGGCGAGCGGGTGCTCCGAGCCAAGATCGACATGAACCACGAGAACATGCAGATGCGCGACCCGGTGATGTACCGGATTCGCAATGTGCCACACCACCGCACCGGCGACACGTGGCACATCTACCCCAACTACGACTGGGCGCACGGCCAGGAAGATGCCATCGAGGGTGTGACCCACAGCATCTGCACGCTGGAGTTCGACAACAACCGCGAGCTCTACGACTGGTACCAGAACAACATCGATCTGCCCTTCGAGAAACCCAACCAGTACGAGTTCGCCCGCCTCAACCTCACCCATGTGGTGACCTCGAAGCGCAAGCTCGCCCAGTTGGTGGCCGATGGTGTGGTGAACGGCTGGGACGACGCCGCGATGCCTACCATCCGTGGGGTGCGGCGCCGGGGCTATCCGGCCAGCGCTATCCGCGCCTTCTGCGACCACATCGGGGTCGCCAAGACCAACAGTGTTCGTGAGATCGAGCTGCTCGAGTCCTTCGTGCGCGACGAGCTCAATGCCACCGCGGTTCGGCGAAGCGGGGTGATCCGGCCCCTCAAGGTGGTTATCGAGAACTACCCCGAGGGTCAGGTGGAGATGCTCGAGGCCTCGAATCATCCCAATGACGAATCGATGGGTACCCGCCAGGTTCCGTTCACCCGCGAGCTCTATATCGAGCAGGAAGATTTCGAAGAGGACCCGCCCCCCAAGTACTACCGGCTGACCGTTGGCCGCGAAGTTCGGTTGCGCTACGGGTATTTCATCACCGCCACCGATGTGGTGAAGGACGAGGCAGGCAATGTCGTCGAGGTTCGGGCCACCTATGACCCCGAGACCGGAGGCGGCCAGGCGCCCGACGGCAGGAAGGTGAAGTCCACCATCCACTGGGTGTCTGCGTCCGAAGCGGTGGACGCCACCGTGGTGCTCTATGACCGACTCTTCACCGCCGAGCATCCCGGAGCCGACGGCGCCGACCCGCTGGAGTCGCTAAACCCGGCGGCCAAGGAAGTGTTGGCCGGCGCCAAGCTCGAACCGTCGATGGCCGACGTACTACCGGGCCAGGTCGTGCAATTCGAACGACTCGGCTACTTCGCCCTCGACCTCGACGAGCCAATGCTCTTCCACCGAACCGTAGGCCTCAGAGACGAATGGGCCCGCCTACAAAAACAAAAAGCCAAAAAGAACTAGCAACTAGCGGCGGTCGTCCGGAGCGGGCGGAGGCCGTCGGTTTCGACCCTGTCGGGCCGAAGCCCTTACCGAGTTGCTGCGCAACTCGCAGACGAAGGGACAGCGGTTGAGGTCGTCCGGAGCGGGCGGAGGACGACATAAGCGCGCAGGC
>CAZGVQ010000521.1:0-3099 GCA_964529355.1 uncultured Acidimicrobiales bacterium | reverse complement strand
GAACGCCGGCCGCGACCGCCATGCAAGCCATGACCATCGACGCGATGGCCGGCGGCGACCGGGTGGTCGTGGGCCTGGGCGTCTCGGGCCCCCAGATCGTCGAAGGATGGTACGGGCGGCCCTGGGGCAAACCCAACGCCATGCTTCGCGACTACGTGGCCATCATGCGCAAGGTGTTTCGCCGCGAGGAAGCCGTGAGCCACGACGGCTCGCAGATCGCGTTGCCCTACACCGGGCCCGGCTCCATCGGACAGGGCAAGGCGCTGAAGTCGATCATGCACGGCAACCCCAACATCCCCATCTTTCTCGCCTCCGGTGGACCTCTGAACACCCGGCTGGCCGCCGAGGTGACCGACGGATGGCTACCAATGGGCTACGGACCAGACGGCGCCGACACCTTCGCCGAGTCGCTCGACGCCGGGTTCGCCAAACGCGATGCCGCCCTCAGCGGTCGAGACACCTTTGAAACCTGGGTGAGCCTGACCGTCGAAATCACCGACGACGTCGGCGAGGCGATCGCCCGACGCAAGCCGCTTCGCACCATGTACGTGGGCGGCATGGGCAGCGAGAGCCACAACTATCACCGCGACGCCATGGCCCGCTCGGGGTTTCCCGAAGAAGCCCACAAGATTCAGGAGCTGGTATTGGCCGGCCGTCGTGACGAAGCCATCGCGGTAATGCCCGACGCCTATATCGAACAGGGTGCGCTGTTCGGCACCCAACAGCGAATCGCCGAACGGTTTGCCACCGCAGTTCCGCGGGGCGCAACTGGCGTGACGATTCGAACCGAGCAACCCGAAGCGCTCGAACTCCTCGCCAACCTTGCCGGCACCCGAGACACCGCAAACCACCCACCACCGAAATGACCACCGCTGACATGCCCAATGAGTTCATCGTCGTCGACGAGCCAGCCAAACACGTGCGACGCATCACCCTCAACCGGCCCGACAAGCGCAATGCGATCTCCACGCCGATGCGCACCGAAGTCCTGCACGCGCTGCAGGCGCACGACCACGACGACGACGTGCGGGTCACCATCATTCGCGGCGCCGGCCCGTGCTTCTCGTCGGGCTATGACGTGAGTGGCGATGGGTCGCTCATGGATGATCCGCCCATCTACAGCGCACCGGGCGATGGTGTGTGGGCGCGACAGGCCACCGAGAGCTGGTTCGGTATCTGGGATCTGGCGAAGCCGGTGATCGCCCAGGTACACGGTTATGCCATGGCCGGCGCCACAGAGTTCGTGTCGGCGTGCGACCTGGTTTATATGGCCGACGACGCGGTCATCGGGTACCCGGTGGTGCGGGTAATGAGTCCGCCCGACTGGCAGTTCCACACCCCACTCGTGGGCCTACGGGCAGCGATGGAGATGATGCTCACCGGCAACAGTTACAGCGCGGCCGAGGCGGTTCAGGTGGGGTTCGCCAATCGGGCGTTTCCCGCCGATGCCTTGGAGGACGAGGTGTTGGCGATGGCTCGAGCGGTGGCCAAGGTGCCGTCAGATCTCCAGCAGATCAACAAGCGGTCGGTTCATCGCTCGTTCGACATCTGGGGAGCACGGGCTGCCATGAGAGCCGGTACCGAGTTTCAAGCGCTGGCCGGCCATCAACACTCGGTGCAAGAGGCCCGCAAGAATCCCCGCGAGGCGCTCCGAAACGCTTTTGACGACACGCCC
This sequence comes from uncultured Acidimicrobiales bacterium, assembly GCA_964529355.1. Classification (GTDB taxonomy): domain Bacteria; phylum Actinomycetota; class Acidimicrobiia; order Acidimicrobiales; family SHLQ01; genus CALLQB01. The sequence continues at coordinate 1,424 of CAZGVQ010000521.1, read as the reverse complement.
TAGGATTCACGCCGAAATCTTGAGACACTGGAGGGCGGATGTATCGCATGCGTGTCACCCCCCGACCGGCCATCGTCATCGCTCTGGCCTTCGCCCTCCTGTTTGCCGCTTGTAGCACCAGTGGTGCCAGTGGCGATGGTGGCGGCCAGGCATCCAACGATGGACCCAGCACGGGAAGCGCGGTCTCCCAGACGGACCAGGTCGTTTCCGCGTCGCCCATCGATGCGTTTCTCGGCATCCCGAGCATCGACCCGTCCGACCCTGCGGCGGCCGCGCAGTTCGAAGAATCTGAACGGCAGCGCCAGGAAGCCGTTGCGGAATGCATGCAGGCCGAGGGCTTCGAGTACACCCCGGTGGACCCAGCGGAGTTTTCGTTCACCGGAGTCGGCGCCGATGGACTGGTGTGGGGCACCGAAGAGTGGGTCCAAAAGTACGGATTTGGCGTGACGACCCAGGCGTTCTCGCAAGCCGAGGTCGGCAGTGAAGCGGTCGGGTACGACAACTCGCAGTTCACCGACGGTGCCGACGTCAACGATCCGAATGCCGCCTACGTAGCCTCGCTCAGCGCCGACGATCAGGAGGCCTACCGGAAGGCACTGTCGGGCGTTCAACCCGACTTTGACCCCGCCACCATGACCGACGAGGAGATCGACGAATTGTTCGATGACCCCGTAGTCAGCGGTTGTTCGAATGCCGGGAACGACCGTCTAGCCGAGGTCAGACAGCAAGCCTTCTACCAGGAGTTCGGGGGACAGCTCGACCAGATGTGGGACGCGATCGACAACGACCCGCGAATCCTCGAAGCAGCCGCCGCGGTCGAGGCCTGTGTGACCGATCAAGGATTGCCCTTCATCAGCGAAGCCGATGCGTACCTCTTCTTCGACGGGCGCCTCGCGCCGATACGCGAGCGCACCTACCAGGAGTCGGCCGTCTCGGCTCCCGACGTGAATTCGCTCACCGACGAGGAGCTCGAGGAGTACTACGACAACCTCCCGCGGCCCGAGGTTTCCGACGAAGACCTGGTGATCCTCGGCGAACTCCAGGCCGAAGAGATCGCATCAGCGGTGGCGGCGTTTGAATGCGGTGGGAGCGGCGCAGACGAAGCCGAGCTGTTCAGCAAGCTCCAGATTGAGTACGAGCAACGCTTTCTCGACGACAACGCGTCGGCCATCGACGCGTTCTCAGCGTCGAACTAGACCTCGTAGTTCGGCCCGGCAACTCGCCGAGCGTGACGAGTCTCAGGCTCCCGCAGGCGCTTCGATCGCTTCGCGCGATGTCACCACCGCCGCCACGAAACACAGCGCGGTCACGGCGAGCAAGACCAACATGACGCCCGAAACCGCCCTGAAGTCACCCACGACACTTCCGAGCGTGGTGATGAGAAGCGGCATTGCCATCCCGGGATACGCCAACAGGTAGAAGGT
>CAZGVQ010000520.1:0-3104 GCA_964529355.1 uncultured Acidimicrobiales bacterium | reverse complement strand
TGGCGCTGGTCTGTTGCACCACCTTGACCGTGCTTGGGTAGCTGCCCGACGGTCGGATGAACCGGTCGTACTCAAAGCCGGGTGTGGGTGCAGAGTTGTAGGTGAGGTACGTCTCGTCGACGAGTTGCTCGGCTGCCACCCATTGCTTCGACGCGAGCGGATGGTCGGCGCCCACCACCAAAACGAGTTCGTCCTGAAACAGGTGGTAGGTGGTGACGTTGCCGGCCGGGTCTCCCGGTGCGATAACCAGATCGGCCGCGCCGCTGGCCAACGCCGTGCCCGGCTCGTCGCCGACCACCACAAGCTCGAGATCGATCTCGGGATGGCGGGCCCGGGTGGCCCGCAAGAAATCGGGATACCAGTGGTAGCAGTCGTAGCTGCCGACGGCGATGCGCACGATGGCAGTGACGCGATCGTCCTCGGCCAGCACCAGTGCTTCGCCCCGCTCGAGATCGGCCAACGCCCTGCTGGCGGCCTGATGCGCGACCAGGCCAGCGCGGGTGGGGGTTAGCCGCCTACCCGGTCCGCGGTCGAAAAGCCGTTGCCCCAGCCGCCGCTCGGCTTCGGCCAACCGATGGCTGAGGGTCGACTGCGTCGACGCCAGCTCCTTGGCCGCTTTGGTCATGGTGCCCAGCTCGACGATGGCGACGATGGTCTCGTAGTGGCGAACTTCAAGGAGTAAAGCGATGCCTGAAACGTACATGCAAAAGATTCATGAGTAAAGCGACAGAACATTCATTAGACCAATGACGATTTGTCTGGCTTACTACCTAAACCCTCTGGTGCAGACCGAGGGGACCGAGCAGTAGAGAGCAGCAGAGAGAGGTAGGTGTATGAATCCGCGCGAACAACTGGCCGACCCCGAAGTGGGCCAAATCGACGACCTGGTCAACGTGGGCCGGTACCCGATTGACGCTCCACAGTCACCCGCATTCGGGGAGCTGGTTGGCGAGGTGCGGCGGCAATTGCGCGAGGACGGCTTGGGTCTCCTGCCGGGTTTCCTCACCGCAACCGCCGCCCGGCGGGCCGCAGAAGAAGTAGCCACAACCGAGCATCACGCGCCGTTGCGAGTGAATCGGGCCAGCGTGTATCACCGGCCCGATCTCACCGGTTCCACAGCGGCCGACGACCCACGCCGGGTCGAGCTTGAGTGGCGGGCCGGACATGTCACCCGCGACATGATTCCGCCCTTCTTCTGCGCCCACCGGCTCTACGTGTCGCGGCTGTTCAAGAACTTCATCGCCGCGTGCGTGGGCGAGCAACGGGTGTTTGAGTACGCCGACCCGCTGGCCGGACTAGTCGCCACCATCCTGCCGCCCGGCGGCCAGTACCCATGGCACTACGACACCAACGAGTTCGTGGTGACCATCATGACCCAGAAGCCTGAGCAGGGCGGCGTGTTCGAGTACCGAAAGGACCTGCGAGCCCCGGGCGATGAAAACGTCGAAGGCCTCGGCCGGGTGCTGCGAGGCGAAGATGAATCGGTGCGCTCGGTGGCCGCTCAGCCAGGCGACCTTCAGCTGTTTCTCGGCCGATACTCGCTGCATCAGGTGACCCCGGTTGACGGGCTGGTGGCCCGCCACGTGCTGGTGTTCTCCTATGCAGATCGACCCGGCGTGATTGGTCCGGTCGACCGCACACGCTCGGTGTACGGCAGGGTCACCGAAGCCCACCTGGTTGCCGGACACCACGCCGCAACGAGCAACGACGGCCTCATCCAATGAACTTCGACATGTTGGAGGCCGGCCGACTGCAGCGCCTGCGCGATGCCATCGCCGCCGCCGGTTGTGACGCTGGCCTGTTCTATGACCCCATCAACATCCGCTACGCCACCGGCACCGCGAACATGCAGGTCTACTCGCTGCACAACCCGTGCCGCTACGTGTTTGTGCCCGCCGAAGGCGATGTTGTGCTCTTTGAGTTCAAAGGCTGCGAGCACCTCTCCAATGGACATAAGGGTGTCGCCGAAGTGCGCGACGCCGTGTCGTGGTACGACTTCATCGCTGGTGATCGCAGCGCCGAAATGGCAGGCCGATGGGCCACCGAAATCGTTGCCTTGCTCGGCCGAGGCCAACGCGACCTGGCTGTCGACCGGCTCGATCCGCTGGGCACCGATCTGCTTCGCCGACATCAAGTGCGGCTCCACGACGGCCAACAGGTGGCCAACCAGGCACGGATGATCAAGACCCCCGAAGAACTCGACATCATCCGGCTGGCCATCGCTGCGTGCGAAGACGGCATCGACCAAATGCGAAACGCGCTGGCTCCGGGCATCACCGAACAACAACTCTGGTCAGAGCTACACCGGGCCAACATCGCCAACGGCGGCGAGTGGCTCGAAACCCGGCTGCTTACCTCGGGCCCTCGAACCAACCCGTGGTACCAGGAGTGCTCGGACAGGGTTATCGAGGCCGGCGACCTGGTTGCCTTCGACACCGACCTCATCGGCATCGGCGGCTACTCGGTCGACATCTCCCGCACCTGGATTGCCGGCGGCGAGCGACCAAGCTTCATTCAGCAATGCCTGTTCGACGCCGCCTACGAACAGCTGGCCACCAACACCGCCCTGTTCATGCCTGGGGCGTCCTTTGCCGAGATCTCCCAGCGTGCTCACCTGCCACCACCGGGGATTCACTCCGCAACCAATTCGGCTGTGGCGCACGGCATCGGGCTGTGCAACGAGTATCCGCTCATCGTCAACCGCGACCACTTTGCCGCCGGTGGCTATGACGGCGAGGTGAAGGAAGGCATGGTGTTGTGCGTCGAAGCCCTGGCCGCTCCACCCGGGGGTACCGAATCGGTCAAGCTCGAGGAGCAGATCCTGGTGACGGCCGATGGTCCCTGGCCGCTCTCCACCTACCCGCTCGATCTCAGCGTCGGCTAACGGTCGTCGGATTCTCGGCGTCGGGCGGCCACGTTTACCAGGCCAAAGCCGGCCGCAAGCAGGGCCAGAGCGATGCTGGCCAGTGTCAGGCTGTTCGCGCCTGTCACCGTCAGCCCCGGCCCACCGCCATCCAACTCATCATCGCTCGACCCAGGAGCTGTGGTGGTAGCCACGGGAGCTTCGGTCGTTGATGCCGCTGGCGGAGTGGTCGTCGGAATCG
>CAZGVQ010000519.1:0-3113 GCA_964529355.1 uncultured Acidimicrobiales bacterium | reverse complement strand
GCATTATTACTGCACCAAGCACGATGAGCACCGTTGCGGCACCAGCAAGGGGTCCTGCGGTGCTACCGGTGAAGGCCAGCGACGACGACGGGTCGGTGTTGCCACCGGTGGTTCCACCGGTGTTGCCACCATTGTCGTTTCCGCCTGCAGCGTTCTGGCTGGCCGAAGTCACTCGAATGTCGAGCGAGTTCGCAGCTGCCGTTCCGTCAGCGTTGGTTCCACTAGCGGTAACCGTGTGGGTACCGAGGGTGGTTCCGGCGGGGACCTGAATCGATGTCGACACGTCGCCCGAAGCGGGAACCGTGACGGTACCGACGACCACACCGTCAAGGGTGATGGTGAGGGTCGAACCTGGGAGGAGTCCGGTGCGGACAACGTTGACGTCTGCGCCGACCGAAACCACGGGGGTTCCGTCAGCGTCAACGGCGTTGGGGTTGGGGACCGAGATCGATCCACCATCGTCTTCGCCGCCGCCACCGCCGCCACCACCGACTGTGCCGGAGGAGATGCGGACTGCGGTGCTTGCGCCACAGGCGTTGCCATTGGCATCGGAGCCGGAGGCCACGATGGTGTAGGTTCCGTCGCCGAGTCCGGCGGGGATCTGGAAGCTTCCAGCGAGCACGCCCGAAGCGGGAACGGTGAAGCTTGCAACGCTAAGCCCACCGACGGTGACCGTAACGGTCGAGCCGGGAAGCATGTTGGAGAGCGAGAGGGTAGCGTCGCCACCGGCGGCGACAACAGCGGTGCCATCGGCATCGATGGTGACGGGGTTGGTCACTGAGACCGAACCGCAACCGCTTCCGGGGTCATACTGAGCTGCTGCCGGACCGGCAATAGCCATGAGCGCTACCAGCGCCAAGATAAGGATTCGACGAATCATGATGAATGTACTCCTGAGAGGATGTTGAACTGACCAATTCCGAATCGGATGTTTCGGAACACCGTTGAGGGTTTCGAGCAACGTTTGAGTCAAAAGACCCACTGGGCGTTTTCGCTAGTCAGACCACAAGAGTCGCTGCGATTCGGTCAAAAGGAGGTCCTGAGAGGCTCCGTTCACCGTGACCACATAGGGGTCGTTGTTCACCGTTGGCTGGTGATGCACCCAGAGCTCATGGGTTTCGGGGTCATCATCGACCATTCCGACCCCGAATCGGCCTTCCAGCTCAATCTCCACGGTTTTGGTCTCGCCTTGCGGCACGGCGACAAACATCTCGTGGCGCCACAGGCCAAATTCGTAGTAGCTGTCGACTTCGACAAGGTTGCCGTCGACGCTCGCGACCGTGGCATGGAGGGGTGAATGGACAACGAGGAGGAGCCGATTGGTGGCCTCGTCCAGATTCCATCGGTTCGTGGTCACATACTCAGGCAGTCCCCCTGGTGCCCGATTCTCGAGCGCCACCTGAAGCACCGCAGTGGCTTGCGCCGATGACGAGTCCTCCTCAGAGGTACCAGCCAGCGGCACGGAGACGTCGTAGGAAACCGAACGGTGGAGGTACGGGTCGAGCTTGTTGGGGCCCGCGTTGGAGTGCATCACCGCAAGAAAGTCGTCGAAGGACTCCTGGCGAAACCTCTGGGTCAACCCAAGGTCGGTGAGCACGTCGGTCTCGCTGGTATCGAAGGTGACCATTCGGAGGCGCCCCTGGGCCACCAGCGGCGACATCGTGTCGATGATGTTCCCCATCGACGGAAGGCCACCGAACTGCAACTGTTCGAACACTTCAGCAGCGACGACATCGAGCACGCTGGTCCGGGCGCTCCGATCATCGATCAGCGAGTACTGATCGACGAGGAGAAACTGCGGCAGGCTCTGGGCGTCGAGTTCGAGACCAAGGGCTTCGATGGTCACCGGCCCGGTGAGTTCAGTAAGCGCTCCGAGGGCAAACGGGTCGAGGTAGATCACGCCGTCGATCTCGGTGCCTCCCATGGCGGGAAACACCTCGCGGATCGTGTTGGCGGCCACGGTGAGGTCGGGTGTACCCGTGTAGTTCTGGGCGTAGACCCACGGTTCGTAGTCTCTGAACCGATCGGGAACCACGCCGTCGACCGGTGGGGCTTCGTCGATGGCCACAAGGTCGGTGGATCGGCCCGACTGCACCAGCTCCAGCGCTCCGCCGTCAACCCGCACCACTGCAAAACCGCCGGTGAATCCGCCAAGATCCCGGGTTTCGCTGGGATTGGCCACAAGCACCAGATACGACCTCGGCTGGTCCGCTCCCAGCAGTTGGGGCAGAACCTCGAGGCGAGCGAGTTGGCTGTCGAGTTCGGCAATGGCGTCCCGTGACTGTGCCGACCCTTCCACCAGCTGGTCGACGAGTTGGGGTACCAGCCAGGGCCCACGTTGGGCGTCGAACACCACTGCGCTGGCACCGAGAACGTCTCGGAGCTCCCTGGCCTCTACCTCGGCGCGCTCCAGGGCCGCGACGTCAACGCCTCCGCTTTCTGAGCGGATCGCGGTGACATCAACCGACTCAACCGCCCGAGCGGCGGCGATGGTCGAGCGTTCGATGGCGTCGACAGAGGCGACGAGGGCCCGATGATTCTGGGCGACGATAGGCACCAGGCGTCCCGTTCGAGCCCAGGTCGAGTCGATCGAGCTTCGCGCCGACACCAGATGTCTGCGGGCATCGACGATGTCGGCCGATGCTCCTTCGATCGACCGGGCATCGGTGGAACCAAGCCCCCTGTCGACAGCTGCGGCGGCGGTATCGAGATCGGGTTTGGCCCGATAGGCCACGCTTGCCAGGTTTACGGCCCCAAAGAGCAGAACGAACAGCACGCTCATCGTCACGATCTCGAGCCCGCCACGGACCCGACCTCTTGTGGTGCGAATGGCCGAGACGACGAGCAATACCGTGCCCACGCCAGCAGCTGCCGCCGAGAGTCGAGGAATTCCGTTGTCGGCCAGGTGCAGGTACGCGATGACAACGGTGGGGCCAAAGAGTGCCGACGACAGCCGGTACAGCGATGGCCGAACCGCCCCGACAACCACCAATGCTGCGCTGGCCGCTCCGAGAAGCAGCCAGAGTCCGGGAAGAAGGAGAAGCGGAACCAGCGCCGCAACGCGGGCCAGCCGACCCGCGGCTTGGGCACAGAAGGCCACCATCGCCCCGAAC
>CAZGVQ010000518.1:0-3128 GCA_964529355.1 uncultured Acidimicrobiales bacterium | reverse complement strand
CTTCTATGCAATCGATCTCGACGCTGGCGACGTGATCAGCGCCGGATCCGCGGGTGCGGTGGCCGAGATGACCGTACTGTCGCCGGATTTCGAAACCGGGATGACTACCAACTTCTCCTCGGCGATCGGCTTTCCGTTCGAGTCGTCCATCCGCCATCAGGGCTTGGTGGGCGTCGACCATGTTGCGGCAACGTCAGGTACCCATTTCCTCGCGGTCGCCAGTTCGAGCGGTGGCGACTACCAGGTCGAGATCCGGGTGCGCGAACCCGGGCTCTCGCGGTTCAACGGCACGCAAACCCAGATTCTCTTTCTGGATTTCGACGGGGCAACGGTAGACACCCGACTCTTTGGCGGCCCTTTCGGTGACAATGCACAGATCACCGGCCTCGAGGACTTCATGTTCCGATGGGGACTCACGCCCGACGACACCGATGCCGTCATCGATCTCGTCGTGGCCGTCACCGAAGAGAACCTGTCCGACGATCTGAAACGCCATGGTCTCAACGGTGACCGCGACGCCTCTGGGCGCGGCGGGCAACACGACCTGGTTGTTCTCAACAGCCGTGATCATGAGGATGTATGGGGCGAGGCCAACGTGTCGCGCGTCGTCGTTGGTGGGTCCATCAACGAGTTGGGCATCGGCACAATCGGCATCGCCGAGAGCATCGATGTCGGCAACCTGAAAGCTGAAGAGTCCGCCATTGTCTTGCTCGACGTGCTGAGCGAGCCTGCCGGGGGCGGTTTCTCGCTCAATGACTTCCCGATCGCTGAAGGCGCATCGAAGGTTGACCTGGTAGGTGTGGCGGTCGGCAACGTGGTCGCCCACGAAGCGGGTCACTTCTTTGGCGGTTGGCACACCGCCGCTGACAACGAGATTCATAGCGTTATGGACGAGGGCGGAAACATCGGTGCCCTCGCGCAGGTTGGCCCCGACGGCGTCTTCGGGACAAACGACGATGAGGATCTCGACTTCGTGGTCGACCAGTTCAGCAACTTTGAAGGCTTCTTTGGGGTAGAAGACCCCATCGCCCGGCTTTCGTTTGGTCTGAGCACCGGGCGGCGCGGTGCTGGCACCGCCGCTGAATGCACCATCGTTGGAACCCCCGGAGACGACCGGCTCGTCGGAACCCGTGGCGATGACGTCATCTGTGGTCTTGGAGGAAACGACACCATCAACTCGGGCCCCGGCAACGACATCGTCCGAGGCGGCGCAGGCGATGACATCATCTCCGGTGGATCCGGGCGCGACACCCTCTTTGGAGGGAAAGGCGCCGATACCATCGACGGCGGTCCCGGCCAGGATCGACTGCTTGGAGGCAAGGGGAACGATCAGCTTGACGGTGGTGCCGGAAGCGACACGGTGAAGGGCGGGCCGGGCAACGATGGAAACGCCTCGGACCCGAGCGATCGGATCACGCAGGGAATCTAGCCCCTGGGCCAAAATTTCACCCAAAGTGGTGGATGCGGACTACGTCCTACCATTGTGACGGAAAACAATCTATGGTTGAGGTGGTCGGTACACTTCCCGTCACCTCAACCATATGCCCCCCAGTTCCTCAGAAATATCGACTTCGCCCGAGTCTCTCCTTGGTGCGCGCAGTCCACGACGCCGCGCGGCCATCGTCACTTTCCGTGGCTATGAGATGCACGCTCGGCGAGAATCTGAGGCACTGCTTGAAGCTGGGTATGACGTCGATCTGTTGTGTCTGCGTCGCGACGGCGAGTCCCGTGAAGAAGTCCGTACCAGCGGCACCGGAGACTCAGCCCGAACACTGCGATTTACCCGGTTTTCGATCCCCAAAACCAGAGATTCGCTCGTCCGCTACGCGCTCTCGTACATCCAGTGGTTTCTCTCGGCTGCTCTGGTGCTCACCGGGCGACATATGCGGGAGCGCTATGAACTGGTGCAGATCACCAGCTTGCCCGACCATCAGGTCTTCGCCGCGGCGATTCCGAAACTGCTGGGTGCCAAAGTCGTACTGTTCTGCAAAGAGCCGGCAAGCGAGCTCTTCGGCACCCTGTATGGGTCGCCAACGCTCACTCGAATTATGGCGTGGCTTGAGCTTCGCGCCCTCTCCTTTGCCGATCTCACCTTTGCGGTAACCGAACAGCACAAAGAGTTCTACGTTTCGCGCGGCGCTGATGGCAACAAGATTCAAGTGGTGGTGAACTCCACACCCAAGAGTGCTCTGAGCCCCAGCACTTCGGGAGCGCCACAACTCCGCAGCGGTCAGCACGTCACGCTGATTTGTCCGGGCACCATCGAAGAACGCTGGGGGCACGAATGCCTGGTGCGGGCCCTGGCCCAGGCTCGGGTCGAGGCCCCTGACCTTCGCTTGGTGATCAGCGGTGAAGGTTCCTATGAACCGAAGCTCAAACTGCTCGTCGACGAACTAGGCCTTTCCGACGCGGTGGATTTCGAGGGTTGGGTCACGCTCGATCGGTTGCAGGCGATCTTCGAGAACGCCGACATCGGCATCGTCGCCCAGAGCGAGAACGGCTATTCCAACCTGGTGCACACCGGCAAGATGTACGAGTACATGATGTTTGGCCTGCCCATCGTGGCCAGCCGCCTCCATGCAACCGAGTCGTACTTCGACGATGACAAGGTCAGTTACTTTGAGCCCGACGATGTCGACGACCTGGCCAACGTTCTGATCGAGTTGGCGCGCGACCCCGAACTTCGCCTCCGGATGGCCAAGGCCGCCCAGGAAGCCTTCGAGCCCTACCGCTGGGATCGCCAGCGCCTTCGCTACGTCGATGCGGTAACGCGGCCGGGGTCCTAGCTACGCTTGGGTGATGCCCGACGGAGAGCAGCCCACGCCCGACGGCGAATCGATAAGCCGCGAGCAACTGCTTGAAGTCACTGCGCTCCTTCGGTCGGTGGCCGAAAACAAGGACCGGCTGGCCAGCCTTAGCGTCGAGGAGCGCACGGCGCTGCTCACGGCCGCGGGCGACGTGTTCTGCGCTGATCCCGACGAGCGGCGACTACGTCAGAAGGCTCGACGAAAGCAACGGCGTGCCGAAAAGCTCCAGGCCGACGAACAGGTTCTCGGGGCCACAGGTATCCGGGTGCTCCGCGACAAACCGGTGTTCACGACCCCCAATGTGTTCGCTCCGGAGAACTT
>CAZGVQ010000517.1:0-3144 GCA_964529355.1 uncultured Acidimicrobiales bacterium | reverse complement strand
CTCCGGACGACCGTAGACGCTTCCCTAAGCGCGTGACATCCCTCAAGGATCTAGTCGCGGTTAGCCACACCAGAGGTGGTCAAGCGCGAAAATTTCGGGGCGCGATTGGAGTCGTGCCGTAGCGCCAGCGGAGGCCGAGGTTGAAGCTGGCGGGACATAGCGAAGCGCAGAGCGGAGGCGCTTGCGCCGGAGCGACCAGAGAAACAGCGGAGGCGCTTGCGCCGGAGCGACCAGCAACTCAGCTCTTTACCGGTGGGTTTTCCGACAGGAAGTTCAGGACTTCTTCTGGGGTGTTTACGAACGCTATGAGGTTGGCGTAGGCGCGGTCGCCGGCGAGTTTGGTGATGAGTGACTTCACGGGGAGGTCGTTGGTCCAGAAGTCGGCGTTGAGAAACACCATGGGACTGGTGAGCTCGAACGTGCCGTAGTGATTCTGGGTGGCGTCCTGGAACACCTCCTGAACCGTGCCGGCTGAACCGGGCGTGAACACCACGCCGTGGTTGGCCAGGGCCAGTAGGCCGTCTTCGCGGATGCTGTTCGAGAAGTACTTGGCCACATGCGACGCGAACTGGTTGGTGGGCTCGTGACCGTAGAACCAGGTGGGGATGGCCAGGCTGTCGGTGCCGTTGGGGTAGCGCTCGCGCACCTCGTACCCGCGGTCGAGGTACGCAGCGGTGCGGAAGTCGGTGGCTGGCGCCAAAATCCTCACGGCATCGTCGACCGACGCTTCGTCGTGGGCTGACAGCCAGGCACCGAGGTTGGCTGCTTCCATGGCCCCTGGCCCGCCGCCGGTGGTCACGAGGTAGCCCGACAATGCGAGTTGTCGCCCGAGCTGCACCACGGACCGGTAGGTGGCTTCGTTGCGATGCAGGGCGTGTCCGCCCATGACCGCGACGACCCGGGGATGTTGAGTGACGAAGTCGGCTACCGCGTCGTCGATGGCGTGGTCGTGAATCCGTTGGAGGAGGCCATCGACCACCGACGGCATCTCGCTACCACGAAGGGTCTGAGCGAACTCATAGATCTGGTAGTCGACGGTGTCGGTGAGCGATGAGTCGTCGCCGGTGCGGTAGCCGTCCATGAGCTCGTCGAGGGTGTACAGAGAGGGGCGGTATGGCTTGAACGGGAGACCGTCTGGCCGGGGAAACACGACCGCTCCGGTCGAGAGCATTCGGGTCTGCAGGTCGACCGGCAAAATACCACCCAGCACGGTGGCACCCTCCCAGGAGAGCGCGCACGCTCGCTCGAGACCATCGGAGAAGTCGACTCCCTGGAGGACGACGCAATTGAGTGATCCGTGTTGGGCGTGGTGCGCCTCGAGCTCATCGATCGAATGGATCTCGTACATCTACTTGTCGCCTTTGCCTCTGATACGTATGGCGTTCGCGTGCGCCGGAAAGCCCTCGTGTTCGGCGAGGACCACGGTGGAGCGAGCGATGGTGTCGAGCGCCTCATCGGTGACGTGACCGATCGACGAAGCCTTCTGGAACGCCTCGATGGTTACCCCGGATGAATGACTGGCGAAGCCGCCGGTGGGAAGCGCTGCTGGTGCTCCGATGGCGAAGTTTCCGGCCGAGAGGGGAGTGGTCTGGCCGACCAGGATCTCTCCAGCGGCCGTGATGCGATCGACCGCTGCCCACGGGTCGGCCAGCGCCAGCTGAAGGTGCTCGGAGGAGAACCAGTTGGCCACCTCGAACGCGGTATCGAGGTCGTCGACGACGATGGCGCCGCCGTTGGAGCCAAGTGCGGCTTCGGCGGCCTCTCGACGTTCGTCGGGGAGTAAGGCGGCCTGGCGTTCGACCTCCGCATCGGTGGTTTTCACCAGCGCAGCATCTGCGGTGACGAGGAGCACGGTCGAGTCGGTGCCGTGCTCGGCTTCGTTGAGTAGATCGGCGGCGAGCAGCGCCGGATCGGCTGAGGAATCGGCGATGATGAGACTCTCCGTGGGTCCGAGGACCAGCGAGTTGACGCCATAGCGCCGGACCTCGAGCTGGGCGAGCGCCACCGGAGGGCTGCCTGGTCCGATGATGGTCCCGACCTTGGGGATGGTTTCGGTGCCAAAGGCGGCCGCCGCAACGCCGGCTGGGCCGTTGACGCGGAACACTCGCTCGATGCCCAGTTCGCGGGCGACGACGAGAACGGCAGGGTCGACTGCACCTGATCCGTCGGGGACCGGAGGCACGATCACGATAAGTTCGGGCACGCCGGCAACGACCGCAGCCGTTGCGACCTGGGCCAGGACGGATGGGTAGCTGGCCTTGCCACTGGGGCAGAACACCGCAGCGGAAGCCACCGGTCCGATCACTTCGCCAACCACGTGGCCGGGGCCGAGTTCCTGAGTCCAGCTCTGGCGGCGGCTCGCCAATGCTTCGTTGAACGCGCGGATGTTGGCGATCATCTGACGAATGGCGGCTCGGAGGTCGGCGCGTACGGCCGCCTCGGCGGCGCTGAACTCGGCCTCGGTGACCAGGAGGCCGTCGGGGGAGATATCGATGCCATCAAAGGATTTGAGAGCATCACAAAGGGCTTCGTCACCCCGTACCCGCACGTCTTCGACAAGATCTCGAATCGCGGCTGTGAGCTCGGTGGAGACCTCGTGGGCATGGCCGCGCTGTTGAATCCACGTGCGTTCCATCTCGTTCAACGACGACCAAATCCATGTCTTGAGCACCATCTGAGCTTCACCTGCTTCTCCGGCTTACGGCAACTTCGGCCTCGTTGCGCGCGAACGGCGTGTTTCGCGAAGAAAGAATGTTGAAACTTCTTTGGCTTCCCGCTGGACAAGGGACAATCACAATGGTGTAATTACGCCGCTGGGTTTTCGAGCGCCGTTCGTCTCCGTGTTTCGCGCGGAGCGGGGTTTTCACCCAGCCAGACAAGCCCCAGTCTTCAAACCAGTCTTTCGGAGGAGTGCGCACGATGCGTCTCGCCAAACCAGATCTCGATACTTCGTGGCAGGAGTTCTCTAACTGTCTCGGGGTCGACCCCGACCTGTTCTTCCCCGAACGCGGCGCTTCCACACGCGAAGCCAAAGAGGTATGCCGCGGCTGTGTCGTTCGCGAGGACTGCCTCGAGTTCGCGCTGCAGAACGGTGAGAAGTTCGGAATATGGGGTGGGATGAGCGAACGCGAGCGCCGGCGTATC
>CAZGVQ010000516.1:0-3146 GCA_964529355.1 uncultured Acidimicrobiales bacterium | reverse complement strand
GCTTGTAGGTCGCCACCTGGATCTTGACGAATTCCATGATCTCCTCGGCGGTGGCCTCGGCACCGGGCTTCAACGCCACAAACGCCTTGGGGAGTTCGCCTGCCTCGACGTCAGGGATACCGATCACGGCAACGTCGGCCACGGCCGGATGGGTGATGATGAGCGCTTCGAGTTCGGCCGGAGGAACCTGGAAGCCCTTGTACTTGATGAGCTCTTTCACCCGGTCGACGATGAACACGTTGCCGGCCGCATCGATGCTGGCCACATCACCCGTGTGGAGCCAGCCTTCATCGTCGATCGTCGCTGCTGTGGCGTCGGGATTGTTGAGATAGCCCTTCATCACCTGCGGGCCACGAACCCAGAGCTCGCCCGGCGAGTCGATGTCCTGATCGTTGCCTTCCTCGTCGACAAACCGGCACTCGGTATTGGAGACGGCAACGCCCGATGACCCAGGCATGTTCTGCCCGGGAGGCGTTGCGTGGCTCACCGGCGAGAGTTCGGTCATGCCGTAGGCCTGAACCACCGGTGCGTCGATGCGCTCGGAGGCTTCCTCGGCCAGTTCCGCGCCAAGCGGAGCAGCGCCCGACACGACGAGGTTGAGCGTGGAGATGTCGTAGTCATCGATGATCGGCTGCTTCGCCAGGGCGAGAACCATCGGCGGTACGGCGAAGAACTTGGCGATCTTGAACTCACCGATCAGCTCGAGACAACGAACCAGATCGAAGCGGGGCAGGCTCACGACGCTAGAACCGTTGGCCAGCCCGTAGTTCATCAGCACCTGCATGCCATAGATATGGAAGAACGGCAGCACCGCAAGCAGCGCATCGCCGTCATCGAGCGACACCGCGTGTTGGGTTTGGGCCAGGTTGGCCACCAGGTTCTTGTGGGTGAGCATCACGCCTTTGGCCAAGCCTGTGGTGCCCGACGAGTAAGGGAGCACCACGACCTGGTCGTCGACATCGACCTCGACCTGTTCGATCGGATCGGCGAAACACTCGCTCAGCGGCGTCGCGTCGGACCCTTCCGGCGCGTCGCCGATGGAGATGATCTCGGTGACCGCCGTGCCCTCGATCGCCGCTGCGGCAAGGGGCACGGTCATTCCGTACGCCACCATGATCTTGGCCCCCGAGTCGGTCAGCTGATGGCGAAGTTCGTCAGCCGTGTAAGTGGGGTTGAGTGTGGTGACGGTGATGCCAGCAACGGCGGCGCCATGGAACACCACGGCAAATTCCGGCGTGTTGGGTGACATCAACGCAATGACATCTCCCTTGCTGAGGCCCCGGGCCGCCATCCCGCCGGCAAAGGCATGAATCGCGTCGCTTAGCTCCTGATAGGTGTATTGCGTGCCGGTGACACCGCAGTGCATGGCGATGCGGTCGGGGTTCGATGCGACCGATTGGAGGATGTAGGACGTGATGGTGACGTCGGGGATCTCGACGTCGGGCAGCGGACTCTTGTGAATGATGGCCATAGTGCAGCGCAGGATAGCAATAGCGCTGCGGTGGGCTCCATCTGGCTTGGCCTACGTGCGCGCCGTAGAGTCCGGGCATGACTCCTGACATTTCTGTTTCCCGAGAAATCAACGCCTCGCCAGCAGCGGTGTATACCGCGCTGACCGACATCACCCTTATGGGCGAATGGTCACCCGAGTGCCATAGGTGCGAATGGAACGAAGGATTCGATGGGCCTGTGCTCGGCGCCACCTATACCGGCCACAACCGCAACGGCGACTTCGAGTGGACCACCGAAGCCAAGATCACCGAGCTCGTGCCCGACGAGCGTTTCTACTTCGACGCCATGTTCGGCGACTTCACCTTTGCCAGCTGGGGGTACGACATCGAAGCGACCGAGGCCGGTTGCCGGGTCACCGAACACACCCAGGACCTTCGCCCCGAAGAACACCGAGGCGGCGGCGCCGCAATCTCAGGCGTCGAGGATCGCGCCGCCCACAACAAAGCCGGCATGGAGGCCACCCTCGAACGACTAGCCAACGCAGTCGAGTAACCCGGGATCTGATCGCGCTTGACCACGTCTGTTGTGGTCAAGCGCGAAAATTTCGGGGGTTAGGCGGTTTTGGTTGTTTCGTTCTGGAGGCCGAGGTCGGCGATTGACTTCTCTCGCATCTCGAGTTTGCGGACCTTGCCGGTGACCGTCATGGGGAACTCGGTGACAAAGGAGATGTAGCGCGGCACTTTGAAGTGGGCGATCTTGCCTCGGCAGAACTCGATGAGTTCGTCCTCGGTGAGTTGCTCGCCCGGTGCCAGCTGCACCCACGCCATCACCTGCTCGCCATACTTTGCGTCGGGTACGCCGATGACCTGGGCGTCGGCGATCTGGGGATGGGTATAGAGAAACTCTTCGATCTCGCGCGGATAGATGTTCTCGCCGCCGCGGATGATGAGGTCTTTGATCCGGCCCACGATGTTCACGTACCCGTCCTCATCCATCGTGGCCAGATCTCCCGAATGCATCCAGCCCTCGTCATCGATGGCTAGGGCCGTCTTCTCGGGGTCGTTCCAGTAGCCGAGCATCACATGAAAGCCCCGGGTGCAATATTCGCCGTCGGTGCCGCGCTCGACGGTTTCGCCGGTTTCGGGGTCGATGATCTTGGCCTCGATATGGGGCAGCACCCGACCAACCGTGGTGACCCGATGCTCGACCGAGTCGGTGGTGCTGGTCTGGGTCGATACCGGCGATGTCTCGGTCTGGCCGTAGGCGATGGTCACCTCCGACATGTTCATCTTGTCGAGCACGCTGCGCATGACTTCGATGGGGCAGGGCGAGCCCGCCATGATGCCGGTTCGCAACGACGACAGATCGAAGCTGTCGAGGTCTTCGTGACCGAGTTGAGCCACAAACATCGTGGGTACGCCGTAGAGCGAAGTGCACCGTTCGTCCTGAAGGGTCTGCAGCACCGCCTCGGCATCGAAGGTTGGGCAGGGAATCACCATCGTCGACCCAAAAACCGAGCAGGCCAGATTTCCCATGACCATGCCAAAGCAGTGGTAGAAGGGCACCGGAATACAGACCCGGTCGACATCGGAGTATCCACATGCCTGCCCCACGAACAACGCATCGTTGAGGATGCCCCGGTGGCTGAGTGTGGCGCCCTTCGGGAACCCGGTAGTGCCCGAGGTGTATTGGAT
>CAZGVQ010000515.1:0-3152 GCA_964529355.1 uncultured Acidimicrobiales bacterium | reverse complement strand
CTGTGCAACGTCGCACGGTGTCGAGGACGCGATCGTTGCTGCCAACTGGCCCATGTTGGTCGACCATAACGGCCATGCGTCGGTTCGTCAGCTCGTCGTCGACGGCTACTCCGTAATCACCTTCTAGCTGAGGAAGAAGATGTCACACCCGAAGTAGCAGCTTCCCGTGGTTGTCGCCGCGGAACAACATGTTGAATGCCTCGGGGAAGTTCTCGATGCCCTCGATGATGTGCTGTCGATGTTTCACCGAGCCGTCGCCCACCCATGCCGCTAGGTCGGCGACGGCCTCGGGGATTCGGTGCAGGTAGTCGAGCATGGTGAACCCCACCATGGTTCCGCTCTTGGAGATCAGTTGCAGGTAGTTCTCGGGGCCGGCGGCCTTGGCCATGTCGCTGTACTGAGAGATCCCACCACACACCACGATGCGGGCGTGCCGGTTGATGCGCATCAGCGCCGCATCGAGAATCTCGCCGCCGACGTTGTCGAAGTAGACGTCGATACCATCCGGCGTGGCGGCGGCAAGTGGATCGGCGACGGGGCCGGCCTTGTAGTCGACGGCTGCGTCGAGTCCCAGCTCGTCGAGCAGGTATCCGCATTTGACCGGACCGCCAGCGATTCCCACCACCCGAGCTCCCTGTTGCTTGGCCACCTGAGCAGCGACACTGCCGACCGCTCCGGAGGCTGCCGATACCACGACGGTCTGGCCGTCGGTTGGCTTGCCCAGGTCGAGCATGCCGAAGTAGCCGGTGAAGCCCGTCATGCCGAGCACGCTCATATGGAGTTCCATCGGCGCAATGTCGAGGTCGATGGGCCGCATTGACCGATCGTCAACCACGGCGGTGGTTTGCACTCCCGTGAAGCCGCTGACCACGTCGCCCACCGAGTAGATCGAGCTTTGCGACCGGGTGACCGGGCCGATGCCGAACGCTCGCATCACGCCACCGGGCTCCACCGGGTCGATGTAGCTCCGCCACGGCGAGGCCCAGCCCTTCATCCCGGGGTCGACAGAAATGAACCGCACGTCGACTTCGATCTGACCATCGCCGACCTCAGGTGTCGGGTCGTTGGTGGTCTCCCACGTGTCGGTCGTCGGTAGACCGTCGGGGTAGGCGACCAGTCGAATCTGGGTTGGTGTCGATGTTTGCGAGCTCACCACCTGACCCTAGGTTATGCCTGTAAGACTGGCAATTAATTCAGGCGATGGCAGCTTCATGAGTGCCGGTGATTTACCTATCTGGCCCTGCGCATGTGCACCTGCGACACTGAACGCACGACGCAAGGGGAGTGCGATGCACGTTCGGAAAATCGGTACGCACATGGGCGCCAAGATCGAAGGCATCGACTTCGGGTCCGAACTCGACGACGAGACGATCGAAGGAATCGCCGAGGCGCTGTACGCCCACCAGGTGGTCACCATCGACGCTGCCGACATGTCCCCCGAACAGCATCTGCAGCTCGCCCGGCGGTTTGGCGATCTCGAGGTCAACAAGACCGATCAGTTCGGCGATCACCCGACGGTGAACGAGATCACCGTGATCGACTCTGAAGCCGGTCACACCGCCAGCATGTGGCACGCCGACGAGACGTTCCTTGAGAATCCGCCGTTGGTGAACCTGCTGCACGGCAAGCAGATCCCGGCCACGGGCGGTGATACCGCGTTCGTCAGCACAGCCCTCGCCTATGAAGGACTGTCGCCCAAGTTTCAAGAACTGCTCGACGGCCTCGAAGCGGTGCACGACTACGGCAGCCTCTACGAGTTGAGCTGGCAGCGGGGCCACGACACCGGCTCGCTGGTTGCTGATGCCCTCGAGAAGGGTCTGATCCATAGTCATCCGGTGGTGCGAGAGCACAGTGTTACCGGCCGCAAATGGTTGACCGTGAACACCGTGTACACCCGGTTCATCCGCGGTGTCGGCCCGCTCGAAGCAAAGATGCTGCTCGATCTTCTGCTTCGCCATATGCAAAAGCCCGAGTTCGCATTCCGGCATCACTGGAGCGAAGGCGACCTACTGATCTGGGATCAGCAGGCGGTGCAGCACTATGCGGTCAACGATGCGAGCGAGCGACGTGTCGTCCACCGCATCGCGGCCCTCGCCACCGCCGACACCTACGTCGGAATGCGCGGGTAGGGGCCCGAGGCTCTACCAGACCACGGGGCCGGTGGCGCCCAACGCCTTGCCTTGGGTGCGGACGCCTTTCGCTGCCAGGTCCTCGCCCATCTCCTGCCACAGCGCTTCGAGTCGGTAGTGCGGCACACGTGGGAAAAGGTGGTGGAGCGAGTGATAGTCGTGGCCCCGGATGAGCAGGGTCGAGCCGGGGAACACCGCTGTCCGGGTGTCGACGTAACGGCCGACCTCGTTCGCAGGGTGGTGCGGGTACCACGCAAAGACAAAGAGGAGCCAGAGAGCCTGCAGGCGAGCCGGCACATACCAGAGCAGGAGCACGGGCCAGCCGATGCCGAGGAGAAATGCCGCCACCAGGGCGCCGTGGCTCAGTGCCCAGTAGCGGAGGGTTTGTAGCTGCGCCTTCTTCCCACCTCCATCGACTTCGAGCAGCGAGTGGCGGACGGTGGCTGGCAGCACACGCGTCAGCACTGGGGCCACTGCGAACAACGGAAGGATCAACTGAGCGAGGACCAGGGAAAGCCACTTGAGCGGCAGTGCCGATAGCTTGCCTTGGGTGTAGTGGTCCGGGTCCTTGTCGGGATTGTTGGTGTGGGCGTGGTGACGCATGTGCGACGACCGGTGAGCGCCGTAGCAAATGCCGGCCGGGATCGAACTGAGAACCCCGATCACGTCCTCGCCACGGCGCCACGTATCGGTGGCACCCCAGATGTTGCCGTGCGTGGCTTCGTGCAGCGGCATATAGAAGGTCGACGCGATGAATGTATTGACGATCAGTCCAACCCAGAGCGGAATCGCCCCCATGATGCCGAGCACCAGAACGGTGGTCCACAAAACGGCGAACGCTACGAACGTGGCGACGATGCGTGTTTCGAACCGGCCACGGAATGGCGCCGCAATAGCCCGCTCGGCTCGCAATTCTTCGCGCTGGGTGTCGGTCAACTTGGTCTTTGCTGCCACTCCGCTCACGATAACGATCGTTACTGGCGGCCGTCAACGGCTGAACGAAGAGCTTGAACATCGGCGTGG
>CAZGVQ010000514.1:0-3175 GCA_964529355.1 uncultured Acidimicrobiales bacterium | reverse complement strand
GCAAGCAAGCTCGCAGCCGCTACGGCGCAAAGAAAGATTAGGACAGGTCATGCCTCGTAAAGGTCCCGCGCCGCGCCGCGAACTCCCCGCCGATCCGGTCTACAACTCGGTTCTCGTAACCCAGATCGTCAACAAGATTCTTCAGGCCGGCAAGCGGTCGCTCGCCGAGAAGATCGTCTATGACGCGCTCACCATCGTCGCCGAGAAGACCAGCTCCGACGACCCGGTCAGCACGCTCAAGCGAGCCATCGACAACATCCGTCCGCAGCTCGAGGTTCGCAGCCGTCGAGTCGGCGGCGCCACCTACCAGGTTCCGGTCGAGGTTCGGCCTCGTCGGGCAACCACGCTTTCGATTCGGTGGCTCGTCGAGTTCTCCCGTGGCCGTCGCGAACGCACCATGGCCGAGCGTCTCGCCAACGAGATCCTCGATGCAAGCAACGGAATCGGCGCTTCGATGAAGCGTAAGGAAGACCTGCACAAGATGGCCGAATCCAACAAGGCATTCGCCCACTACCGCTGGTAATCCGCCCCTCTTAACCCCTTGTGTGCGGGGCGGACCGTAATAGGTATCCGCGCTCGTATACTTTCTGAGAGGTTTTCGGCCCGCGTCGAAATCCCTTTCAGAGTTCCCTAGATACCCCTCCACACACTCCAAAACACCGTCAAGGATTGACTTATGGCTGTTGAGCGACTGCCACTCGAACGAACCCGCAACATCGGCATCATGGCCCACATCGACGCGGGCAAAACCACCACGACCGAGCGCATCCTCTATTACACCGGACGCTCCTACAAGATCGGTGAAGTCCACGACGGCGCCGCCACCATGGACTGGATGGAACAGGAACAGGAGCGAGGCATCACCATTACCTCCGCTGCCACCGCCTGTGTCTGGAACGACCACCGCATCAACATCATCGACACCCCCGGTCACGTCGACTTCACCGTCGAGGTCGAGCGCTCGCTGCGCGTGCTCGACGGCGCAGTGGCCGTCTTCGATGGCGTGGCAGGCGTTGAGCCTCAGACCGAGACCGTGTGGCGTCAGGCCGACCGGTACGGCGTTCCGCGCATGTGCTTCGTCAACAAGATGGACCGCACCGGTGCCGACTTCTTCTTCGTGCTCGACACCATTCAGGATCGACTCACCAAAGACGTTGCCGTCGTGCAGCTGCCCATTGGCGCAGAGTCGGAATACCAGGGCCTTATCGACCTGGTGAAGATGAAGGCCCTCGTGTGGCCACCAACCACCGACGAAAAAGACCTCGGTGCAACCTACGAAGAGCAGGACATCCCCGAGGACATGAAGGATCAGGCCGACGAGTATCGCCTGATGCTTCTCGAAGCGGTCGCCGAGACCAACGACGATCTCATGGAGGCCTACCTCGAGAACGATGATCTCACCGAGGCCGAACTGAAGAAGGGCCTCCGCGAGGCCTGCATCGCCAACAAGATCGTTCCGATCCTCAACGGCACCGCCTTCAAGAACAAGGGCGTGCAGCCCCTACTCGACGCGGTTATCGACTACCTGCCGTCGCCGCTCGATCTTCCCGACACCGTCGGAACCGACCCGAAGACCGGCGAAGAGATCAGCCGTCCGGCCGATCCCAAGGCCCCGTTCTCGGCCCTGGCTTTCAAGGTCGCCACCGACCCGCACGTCGGCAAGCTCACCTTCTTCCGCGTGTACTCCGGCCAGCTCGAAAAGGGCGGACAGGTCACCAACACCCGAACCACCGCCAAAGAGCGCATCGGCCGCCTCCTTGAGATGCACGCCAACAGCCGCGAGGACATCGACGATGTCCGCGCCGGCGATATCGCTGCGGGCATTGGTTTCAAGAACACCCGAACCGGTGACTCGCTCGCCGACACCAAAGCCCAGATCACCCTTGAGTCTCTCGACTTCCCGGATCCGGTTATCCAGGTCGCGGTCGAGCCCAAGTCAAAGGGCGACCAGGACAAGCTCAGCAAGGCGCTCGGCGCACTCTCCGAAGAGGATCCGACCTTCAAGGTCGAGACCAACGAAGAGACCGCCCAGACCATCATCGCCGGCATGGGCGAGCTTCACCTCGAGGTGCTCGTCGACCGCATGATGCGCGAGTTCAAGGTCGAGGCCAACGTCGGCCGCCCCCAGGTTGCCTACCGCGAGACCATCCAGGTTCCGTGCGAAGGCCACACCTACACCCACAAAAAGCAGTCGGGTGGTTCGGGTCAGTTCGCCGTTATCACCGCAACCCTCGAGCCCACCGGCCCGGGTGGCGGCTATGAGTTCGAAGACAAGATCAAGGGTGGAAACATCCCGAAGGAATACATCCCCGCCGTCGACAACGGTGTCAAAGAGGCCATGACCTCGGGTGTGCTTGCGGGCTATCCCACCGTCGACATGAAGGTCACCCTCACCGACGGCAAGACCCACGATGTTGACTCCTCCGATATGGCCTTCAAGATCGCCGGAACCATGTGGTTCAAAGAGGCGATGCGCAAGGCCAAGCCCGTGCTGCTCGAGCCGGTCATGGCGGTCGAAGTTGTGACCCCCGATGACTACCTCGGCGATGTTGTGGGCGACCTCAACAGCCGTCGCGGTCAGGTGCAGGGCACCGAACAGCGTGGTCTGAACCAGGTCGTTCTGGCCCAGGTTCCGCTGTCGGCAATGTTTGGTTACTCGACCGATCTGCGTTCGCGCACCCAGGGTCGAGCCACCTACACCATGCAGTTCGACTCGTATCAGCCAACCCCGGCTTCGGTACAAGAAGAGATCGTTGCGCGGGTTCGCGGCGAATAGTCACTAGCGTGTAGCTGGCCCGACTCGTCGGAGTTGGCACACACATACCAATATCTTTGCTGCGTTGTGTTTGAAGGCTTGTCCTTCGAGGCGATAAGGCCGAGAGACTGCTGCGGCAGTCACCCACGAAGAAACACACAATCCCATTACCACTCACCCCGAGTAGAAACAGAAAACGGTTCAAGGAAGACCAATGGCAAAAGAGACGTTCGAGCGGAACAAGCCCCACGTCAACGTGGGAACGATGGGTCACATCGACCACGGCAAGACGACGCTTACCGCAGCAATCACCAAAGTCCTTTCGGATGCAAACCCGAACTCGACGGCATTCACCGAATTCGAGAACATCGACAAGGCGCCAGAAGAGCGCGAGCGCGGTATCACGATCAACGTTTCGCA
>CAZGVQ010000513.1:0-3181 GCA_964529355.1 uncultured Acidimicrobiales bacterium | reverse complement strand
CAATCGATCCGTTCGCACCCGCCACGCTTGGTCCCAGAACCCTGCGCAATCGCTTCATCAAGGCGGCCACGTTCGAGGGTATGGCCATCAAGAACAAGATGAGCGACGCCATCATCGAGTACCACCGGGCGGTCGCCGAAGGTGGGGTGGGCATGACCACGCTCGCCTATTGCGCCGTGTCCCGTGACGGTCAGGGCGCGCCCAACGAAATCGTGGTGGAAGAGGGTGCCGCCGGAGGCCTCGCGCAGTTCGCCGAGGCGATGCACGCCACCGGCGCCAAGGCGTCGATGCAGCTGGGCCACGCTGGTCCGGTGGGTTCGGTTGGCGGCAGCAATCGCCTCGCACCCTCAAAGGTGTTTGCACCCCAGGCAATGAAATCGACCACCCCGGCCACGGTCGACGATCTTCGCCGCATCATCGGCGACCATGCACGGTCGGCGGTCATCGCCGCCGATGCCGGCTTCGACGCAGTCGAACTGCACTTCGGCCACGGCTACCTCGTGAGTTCGTTTCTGTCTCCAAAGCTCAATCAGCGCGACGACGACTGGGGCGGCTCAATCGAGAACCGCACCCGCCTGGCCCGCGAGGTTGCGGGCGCCGTTCGTGAAGCGGTGGGGACGCGCATCGCCGTCACCGCCAAGCTCAACATGGCCGACGGGGTCGAAGACGGCATCTGGCTCGACGAGAGTATCGAGACCGCCCGGATCCTTGACCGAGACGGCACCCTAGATGCCATCGAACTCACGGGCGGAAGCTCGTTCGAGAACCCGATGTATCTCTTCCGTGGCGAAGTGCCGGTGGCCGAGATGGTCAAGACCATGCCCAAAGCCATCGGCATGGCATTCCGTCTCACCTCCAAGCGATTCATGAAGGCCTACCCCTTCACCGAGGCATTCTTCCTCGACTACGCCCGCCAGTTCCGAGACGCAATCGACATGCCCCTCATCCTCCTTGGCGGCATCAACAAGCTCGATACGGTGCACCAGGCCATTGGTGAGGGCTTCGAGTTCGTGGCCATGGGTCGGGCACTCCTGCGCGAACCCGACCTGATCAACCAGTGGCAGGCCGGCGACAGCGGTCCTTCGCTCTGTATCCACTGCAATAAGTGCATGCCTTCGATCTACGCCGGCACCCACTGTGTGCTGGTGCAGGAAGACGAGCGGCCAGGGTTCAACACCTGGCAGAGCATCAACCCGAGAGCGGCGCGAACCTAGCGGGTTCCTCTTCGGACGGCTGGCTACTCCACTTCGAGCTGCGTCGCCAGCGACTCGGTCGCCTCGATGAATTCTTCGACCATGTCGTACACCACCTGAGCAGCGGGCTTGGTCTTGTTCATCGTGCCGACGATCTGGCCCACGAAGTAGTTGGCCAGCTTCTCGGCGCCCGAACCTTTGATGTGGGCCGCACGGTCGATTCGAGCCACCGCTTCGTTCACAAGAACGGGTTGCAGCGGCATACCGAGGGGCATCGGCGTTTCGGGGTTCTCCCATTCTTCGGTCCACGAGGTCTTGAGCATGCGGGCATGCTTTCCGGTGCGCGACCGCGACCGGATCGTGTCAGCTGAGGTGGCCGAAAGGAACTTCTCTTTCACCGTCGGATGCGTCTCGGCCTCTTCGGTCGTGAGCCAAACCGAACCGCACCACACACCCGCGGCACCCAAGGCCATCGATGCTGCCATTTGGCGACCCCGACCGATCCCCCCAGCGCCCAGCACCGGGGTGGTGTCGCCGACCGCGTCGACGATTTCGGGGATGAGAACCATCGTGCCGATCTCGCCGGTGTGGCCTCCGGCCTCCGAGCCCTGCGCAATGATGAAGTCGACGCCGGCCTGCACATGGCGCTCGGCGTGCACGGCCTTCCCGGCCAGTGCGCCGGTGAGCACACCCGCCTCCTTACACGCCTCGATCATGTGCGGCGGCGGCGGACCGAGCGCGTTCACCATCAGCGCGCTCTTGTGCGCCAACGCGATGTCGAGCAACGGAGCAGCAGCGTTGGCCGCGAACGGCGCCGCGCCGTCGTCGCGCATATGGAACTGCCCGCGCCCTTCGTTGACACTGGGTACGTCGTAGCGATCGAGGATGTCATCGACAAAGGCCCGATGCTCGTCAGGGATCATGTCGTTGATGTCGCGCACGGTGAAGCCGCCATCGGCATCTCCGGCGTATTTGGCAGGGATGATGAGGTCGACGCCGTAGGGCTTGTCACCGACCTCGGCTTCGATCCAGTCCAGGTCGGTCTCGAGGCCGTCAGGAGAGTGACCAACCGCTCCGAGCACGCCAAGCCCTCCCGCTTTGGACACCGCAGCGACAACGTCTCGGCAGTGACTGAACGCCAGAATCGGAAATTCGATGTCGAACATCTCGGTGATTGCGGTCTTCATTACTCTCGGGTCCTTTTTCGAAACTCATGGGTCAGCGGCACCATCACTACCAGGATGCCGACGAAGAACAAGACACTCGCCACCAACGACAAGGTGTCGTCGTTCCGGTACGCCACGACCGCGAACAACGCGCTTCCCACGATCCATAGCCCATAGCCGAGCAGCTCCCAAAAACCGCTGTCAGCTTTGAACACCGAAGATCACCATCGAAACCACTTTGCGCCGGGCATCTGCACCACGTCCTGCCCGTACCGTAAGAGCGGTCGCCACGAGAGTCCCAATTCGAACAATCCGAGCTCAGACAAATTGACCTGTGGTGAACATGCGGGCAACCGGGCCGAACTGCTAGACAACAACCAGTCGTCACCGACTCGAAAAACCGACTCGTAAACCCTTACCACGGAGCAGCACTACCAATGTCCGACGTTCAAGGCTCAATCCTCGGCAACGCAGTCCTCCGCCGCGAGGACCCCACGCTTCTCACCGGCGCCGATCAGTACTACGACGATCTCGCGATCGATGGCCTGGCTCACGTTCACTTTCTTCGCTCGGTCGTTGCTCATGCGAACATCACCTCGATCGACACCAGCGAAGCCGAAAAGATGCCAGGAGTCGTCGGCGTCTACACATCGGAGAATCTCGAGATCAACCCCCATCTCGCCATGCCGTTGCTCCCACCAGCGTTCGCCATGCCGCTGCCCGCCAAAGGCAAGGTGCGCTACGTCGGCGACATCGTCGCGATCGTGGTTGCCGACTCACCGGCCCAGGCGGTCGACGCCGCCGAACAGATCTTCATCGACT
>CAZGVQ010000512.1:0-3182 GCA_964529355.1 uncultured Acidimicrobiales bacterium | reverse complement strand
GAACGCCACGTCGGGGCCGGTGATTTCGGCGTCGTCGCCCTCGGTGTTGAAGATCTGCGCAGCGCACTCCTCGAGCGTGCCGGTGGGAATGTACTGGCACAGGTACGGCGCATAGGCCGGGTTTGGGAGCAGACCAACCAGCCCCGAGCTGTTCGAGAGCAGCTGTGCGGTGGTGATCTCGGGGTTGCCTGCTCCCCAGTCGGCAGTGTCGGCGACCGGCGCGTCGATATCGAGCAGGCCGTCGTCCTGCAGACGAAGCAGGACACCGGCGGTGATCATCTTTGACGACGACGCGATGAGCGAGATGCGATCCTCGGAAAACTCGCCCCAGTGATCGTGGTGAATCACTCCGTGGTCGCGGTGCACCACGATGAGGCCCGCCCCGTTCAGTTCGCGCTCGGCCACGAATTCCTCGACCACCGGCGAGACCGCCGAGAAATCAAACTCGGGCCCCGGTGCCGCCGTGGTGGCTGGAGGGTCGGTGGGCGGCACGGTAGGCGGGACGGTGGTGGCTTCGTCGGCGCTCGCCGGCAATGCCTCGACTGCATCGGTGCTGCTGGTGGCATCGTCCGCATTGGCCGTATCGTCGCCAGCGCTGTTTGAGCTAGACGAGCCACCGCAGGCAGCGAGGACCATGGCCATCACGAGTAGTAGTGGCCAGAGGGTTTGCCGAACGGTGGGTCTCAAGGTCATAGACACACGCTAACGGCGAGGTCTTTTGACAGCGAAACGAATTGGAACATGATGGGCAGATGGATCTTGATCCTTCCGGAAAATCGGTGTTGATAACGGGTGCTTATCGCGGCACCGGTGCTGGCATCGCCAAGGTGTTCGCCGCCGAAGGAGCCCAGGTGATGGTGCATGGGTTCGAGGCTGGGCAGCCTGATGACGTCGTCGCCGAAATCACGTCGTCCGGCGGCGTGGCCACAGGTGTCATCGCCGACATCGCGACCGACCAGGGCGCCGCGGCGCTGGCCGACGTTGCGGCCTCGGTCGATGTCCTGGTGAACAACTACGGCACGCCGATGGGCTCGTCGTGGACCTCGATGGACGAGTGGTCCGAAGAGTGGAATCGCAACGTCCTTGCTGCGGTGCGGGTTACCCAGCTGTGCACGCCGGGAATGCGCGAGCGGGGTTGGGGCCGGGTGGTGTTTGTAGGCACGGTTGGCGCCCGACGCCCCGGCGCCAGGAACCCCGGCTACTACGCGGCGAAAGCCGGCCTGCATGCCATGGTCCGGACGCTGGCCATGGAACTGCGGGGCACAGGCGTCACGGCGAATGTGGTGAGCCCGGGCATGATCGCAACATCAGAGGTTCGCGAGATGCTGGCGAAACGGGCCGCCCACGCCGGAGTCGGCGAGAATTGGGAAGACATCGAGCAGTGGGGATTGGCCAATGCCTTTGGCAACCTCAACGAGCGCATCGCCGACCCCACCGATATCGGCAGGGTGGTGGTCTTTGTGGCCAGCGAACCGGCATGGCACATCAACGGGGCCGACATCGCCGTGGACGGCGGCGCCGTCGATGCGTAGAAGCGTCTGGTAAGGCTGCCTAGACGGGCTGGGTCTGGTTGAGCGGGTTCATCCCCGGGCAACCTTTGGCTTCCTCCGCGATCTCGCCGTAGCTGATGGGCGTTGCCACCTGCTCCTTGGTGGGGCAGTACTGCTCGGCCAGCGGCAACAGGACCTCGGGGTCGAAGTTGTACACCTTGCACACGTTGGTGGTGAGCAGCTTGGTCGTTTCTTCGATCGGCAGATCGCCGAAGGTGAGCCGCAGGTGGTCCTTGGTGAAGGGGTGCGAACCCTCGATATGGGGGTAGTCGGACCCCCACATGATGTTGTCGATGCCGACTTCGCGGCACAGCGGTGCTTCGGTTGGTCGGAGGAAGCTTGCCCCGACGTAGCACTGGCGTTGCCAGTACTCGCTCGGCTTGAGCGACATGCCGGCCACCGCCATGCCACCGAAGATCGATTCGGAGCCGTACTGGCTGTACTTCATGCGGTGATAGAAGCTGTCGAGTCGGTCGAGGGTTTCGGGTACCCAGGCGGTGCCGGTCTCGGTGTTGACCCATCGAAGCTCGGGGTACCGCTCGAACACGCCGGCGAACATGAGGTGCCACAGCGCCCGTTGGGACCACCAGGTGACCTCGAGCATGAACACGGCGAGTGATGACGGAAAGTGATCACCGAAGTTCGGGGTCGCGCCACCAGCATGGTGGTTCAGCGTCATGTTGTTGGCTTGGGCGGCCGCCCAGATGGGCTCGTAGCTCTTTGAGTACAGCGGTTCGAACGGCGAGTCCGGTGGGGCTCCCGGCACAAGGACTCCGCCGCGCAGGCCGTTCTCGGCTGCCCATTCGATTTCTTTCACCGAACCCTCGACATCGCCGAGGAAGATCTGCATCACACCGGCACGACGCTCGGGCGCCTCGTTGACGAAGTCGAGCAGCCAACGGTTGTGCGCCCGAAGGCCCGCCCAGCGGCGGTCCATGTCGTCGCTGTACGGCGGTGCCTCGAACTGCGTGCTGGCTGGCGGTGCGAACGGCGGCTGGGTGTTGGGGAACAACACCGTGGCGATCACACCATCTTCGGATTGCTCGCGCAGTCGACGCTCGCTTGAGTAGTTCTTGTCGGCGTCGACGGCCGGGTCGCCGTCGATACCCACGTTGCGGGGAGATCGGCCGGCCTTTGCGAATTGAGCTGCCATTCGTTCGGCGGCTTCGTCCATAAACTGGGCCCACTCGTCGAACTCGGCGTGGTATTTCGACTCGAGATACGGCTTGTAGTCGCGTAGGTCGGCACCGCAATGCGAGTCAGCCGAGATAACGATGTGATGGTCGGTCTCTGGAAGTTTCATGGTTTCCTCTTCGGAACGCGAAGCGTTGCCTAGTACTGCAGCTCGCAGCCGTACTCGTCGATCCACCACCGGGCGGTGCGCTGGGCGTCGTCGGGAGTGCGAAGGCCAACGTCCTGGTTGAGTGACTCGGGTGTCGGGCCAATGCGGTTGGCGATTTCGGTAAGGCCAGGAAGATCGAGGTCGTAGCACTCGACGGC
This sequence comes from uncultured Acidimicrobiales bacterium, assembly GCA_964529355.1. Classification (GTDB taxonomy): domain Bacteria; phylum Actinomycetota; class Acidimicrobiia; order Acidimicrobiales; family SHLQ01; genus CALLQB01. The sequence goes on along the minus strand of CAZGVQ010000512.1, from coordinate 132 downwards.
GTTGAGGCCCAACAACATGCGGGTGTCTTCGATCGAGACGTCTTGGAAGTCGTTCTCCAGGCGCTCCCGGGTGTGAGGCCAGGAACCCTCGGGGTGCGGATAGTCGGTTCCCCACATAAGGGCGTCGATGCC